>NZ_NASN01000016.1:0-50138 GCF_002142015.1 Gilliamella sp. A7 | reverse complement strand
AAGTAATCGGAAGAATAGGCAATAAAAATATTATCTATTCAACCTTTTTAATATTAAGTTATCAACGTGAAATACTGTTATAAGCACGTTTATAAACATTTTTATAAATATAGTCATAACTATTATTCAGGCAAAAATACTTAATCCTGATTGAACAACCTCAACATGATGATCAATTTTTTGTTGAATTGGATTGATATCATCCAATAGTTGCTCTGTTTCAAATTGTTGTGGTTGTTGATAAGAAGATGACTGTTTAGAATCATTCATCATTGAAAAATCACTGATGTTAGTGTGTTGTAAAGTGATACCTTGTTGTTCCAATGAAGTTCTTAACATGGGGAGTGCTGATTCTAACACCCCCTTAACCATATTATGCGCAACTGCCATGTGCAGATCGATTTTGTCATCAATCATGGCTAATTTAATATGTAATGAGCCTAGTTCTTGTGGATTTAATTTTATTTCGGCATTTTGAATACCTTGTCGACTGATCAAACAAATTTGTTCATTTAAAGATGCTTGCCACTTACTAATATCCATTGGCATCGGTAAATTTAAGTTCAATGTGGTTGAGTTTGTTACAGAGGTTGCTGGGTTAAATAACGATGATTGGCCATTTAGCGCTGTTGATAAAGCCATTTCTGATGGTGTATTAGCCAAATTAGTAGTAAACAATTTATCTGTCAGAGTTGACGTTAAATCAGTATGATGATCATTGCTATGATTATTTACCAGCGTATCTGTTGGTTGTGTCTGATTAATGATCAAATGTGTATTTTTGGTCGTTTGTGGTTGATTATTTTCCCAAGCCAATAAATGACTAGGGTTTGGTTTATTGGTTTTGTTGATTAATTGCACACTGTGATTAATTGAGGCAATAATCTCGGCAGCTTTTTCATCAATATTGATGAGCTGTTTGATATCATCAACACATTGTATATCCAGCTTTGAGTCAATCATGGTTGGATTAGCTTCTAATAATGGTTTAGTTTCATATATTGGTTGATTTTGCGGTTGAGTATCTGATTGTCTATTTTGCTGTATATCCTCTTGCTGATTGAGTGGCATAGAAAATAGTATGAACAACTCTTGACTATCGATTCGTTCTTTCTGTTCTAACTCATTGTCTTTTAAGCTTGTAGCATTAACCTGATTATTATCACTTCGCCATTGCTGTTTTTCGGTAAGTTGTAATAATTTTTGGAAAAAATCATCATCAAGAATAGATAACTTGTTGTCGTTTAACTCAAATTGTTGAGATGAGATTAATGGAATATCGCTAAACTGATTAATATTCATTCAATGTTCTCCTTGCTATCTGCTGTTGAGCAAATTCATCGGTTAATTTTTGTTGTAAACGACTCTGTTGTAGTAACAGTTTTTTATGTTGTTTATCTAATAATGTAGTATAAGTATTTAGGCTTTTTTGTGATTGATTAAGCTCATTGGTGATCTGCTTTTGTTTTATATCTAAAGTTAATAGTAGTTTTTTTTGTTGCGCTATACCTTGTTCAATCGCTGTAATAAAAGCATTAAAATTATTTAATTCCGATCCTTTAATGCCACTGGATAAAGCATTATTTAGCCGTTGTTGGTACTCGTGATAATAATCATTTAATACATTTAGTTGTGATTGTGCATTACGTTTATTTTCGTGTGCATGTTTTAATTTAATCAATTTGTCATCAACTGCTTTTTCAGCGAGCTTTTTTAACGTTATAAATGCAAATTTACCATGATGTTGATTGGCCATAATTCTTTCCTAATTTATCAGCGAGCTGTAACAATATTGATTAATTGTTGATAAGCGTCTTGATAACTACAATACTCATTGATTCCTTGTTGTAAAAATTGCTGCATAGCTGGAAAAAGTGAGATAGCTTTATCTAATAATGGATCGGTTCCAGCAACGTAAGCACCAACATTAATCAAGTCCCGATTGCGCTGGAAACTTGAAAATAATTGTTTAAATAACCGTGATTTTTTTTCATCTTCTGGCGGGGTAAGATCGGTCATTACACGACTGATTGACGCTTCGATATCAATGGCTGGATAATGCCCCGATTCAGCTAGTGAACGTGATAACACTATATGACCATCAAGAATTGCCCTTGCTGAATCCGCAATAGGATCTTGTTGGTCGTCACCTTCGGTTAATACAGTATAAAAAGCAGTAATTGCCCCTTTTCCTTTGGCATCATTACCTGCTCTTTCAACTAATGCTGGCAATTTTGCAAATACTGATGGTGGATAACCTTTGGTTGCCGGCGGTTCACCGATGGCTAAGGCTATTTCCCGTTGTGCCATGGCATAACGGGTTAGTGAATCCATGATCAGTAATACATTAAACCCTTGATCACGAAAATTTTCGGCAATTTTTGTGGCATAAGCTGCACCTTGTAGACGTAATAATGGCGATACATCGGCTGGTGCCGCGACAACTACTGAACGCGCTAAGCCTTCTTCACCAAGGATATTTTCGATAAAATCTTTTACTTCCCTGCCTCGTTCGCCAATCAGACCAACCACAATAATATCAGCTTTGGTATACCTAGCCATCATACCAAGTAGGACACTTTTACCAACACCAGAACCAGCAAAAAGCCCCATTCGTTGACCTTGGCCAACGGTTAATAATGCATTGATAGCACGAATACCGACATCTAATACTTGATGAATAGGCGTGCGAGCCAGAGGGTTTAGTGATTTATTGATTAATCCTTCATATTCAATATTTTCTGGTAAAGGTTTGCCATCCAATGGTTTGCCCATTGCATCAACTATTCGTCCTAATAAGCCCGTACCAATAGGTAAAACTTTATGGCTAAAATGAGTTAAATCATATTGTGAGGTATATACTCTGGCATCAAGTAATATGCCATCGGTTGATTCAAATGGCATCAGATATAAGGTTTTACCATTAAAACCAATAACTTCACACTCAACAGCTTGTACTTTTCCATCTAATTGCCGTTCGACAAAGCAGTTAGAACCTAAAGGTAATTTTAAACCCACGGCCTCTAAAACTAAGCCCGAAGCTTTAACTAAGCGACCATATTGACGGATTAACGATATTGACTGTAATTTTTGTTGCGCACAATCAATTTTAGTCATCCATTGCCTACAAAAGTCCACCTTAATGTTCAACTCCATGTACATTATCTGAGATGATTTGCCAATGATGGGTTACACTGGCGTCGATCTCATTGGTTTGGGTAAATATTTTGCAACCCCCTAATTCGATATTGGCATCGGCTATAAACTGCCATTGCTGTGGTTGCAACTCATTATTCAGTTGTGGTTCAAGCCATAACAAGTCTGTTGGATTAATTCGTACTACAATTGGTGGGTTAACAATTGTATTTTGTTCAATTAATGATTTTATAATATGTAATAATTGTTTTTGTTTTACTTTTGATAATGAACCAACTGTTTTTTCGGCAGCAAGTAAAGCTAAGTCAAATAGCTTTGGTACAATTCTCTCATCAATTTGGCTAATCGATTGTTGAAAGCTGATTGCTAAATTTTTGATGGCATTTATGCTAGTTAATTTTTCTGCCGTTAACTGTTGTTCTATTGTGTCCAGCCCTTCTTGGTGACCGAGAGTGAATCCTTGCTCATAGCCAGTCTGTTTGCCAATATTGAAACCTTCTTCTTTACCTAAATTAAAGCCTTCTTGGTATGCTTCATCTCTTGCTTGTTGTTTAATATTTTCGAGTTCTAGCAATATTGTCGGGCTATTAATATCAAAAGAGTCTTCATCTTGATCATCGTGGCTATCTGGCTCTAATGGTGGCGCAAATTCTTCCAACTCTTCTGGCTGTTGCTGGCTGGTTAATGGTGATAATTCGCTAAGTGCCAAATCTTGGAAATGCAATGGTTTCCAACTTACACTATTAGTATGATTATACATATTCATCATCACCACTTGTTAAGATCATCTCACCAGTTTCTGCTAAGCGCCGTGCAATAACCAAAATTTTCTTCTGTTCGGTTTCGACTTGCGACAAGCGAACTGGTGGTCTGTTTTCTAAATCTTCTCGTAATATTGAGGCAGCGCGTTGTGACATATTTGCTAATAGCTTGTCGCGTAGCGTTTCTGTTGCCCCTTTCATGGCGATGATTAAGGTTTCATTATCCACCTCTTTGAGTAGACGTTGGATACTTCTATCATCGACATCAACCAGATTTTCAAATAAGAACATTTCATCAATGATTTTTTGAGCAAGTTCATTGTCATAATCACGTAATGCATTGATAACCAATTCTTCTTGTTGTGATTTCATCAGATTGATAATTTCTGCTGCGGTGCGGATGCCACCCATGTTATTAAGTTTAATATTTTGTCCATGTAATAAGGTTGATAATGATGTCGATAACACTTCTAATGCTGATGGTTCTACACCACCGAAAGTTGCAATACGTAGCATGACGTCATTACGTAATTGGTCATCAAATAAATTTAAAATCTCAGCAGCCAAATCGCGATTTAAGTGAACTAAAATGGTGGCGATAATTTGTGGATGTTCTTTTTTAACTAAATCAACCGCACGTGCAGCACCGACAAAGTTAAGCATTTTTAAACCATCAGTGGTATCTTCGATATCGGTATCTAATAGTTCATCAAGTAAGCGGTTAGCTTTATCACTACCAATTGATTTTTCTAGAACTTTTCTTAAATAGCCATTGGTATCCGTATTTAATACTGCACAATCATCAAGAGTATTTTGACACTCATTAAGAATATTTTTCAGTTGTTCTTGAGTTAATTGTGGTAATCCCATCATGGCACTGCTAATTTTTTGTACCTCTTTATGGTTTAAAAATTGCATTACTTTGGCTGCTAATTCTTCACCTAAAATCATTAAAATTGTCGCCGCTTTTTGCGCTTCAGTTAAATTCATTACTCGGTGTCCTTATTGTTCATCCAACCACGTATAATCAGAGCCAATACACGTGGATCTTTCTCGACAATTTTGCGGATGTATTGCTGTTGTTGCATATTATCTTCAAAAATTTTCTGTTGCAGTTTACTGTGCGCTTTGTAATCAAGCTTATCCTCACTAGCCATTGTGCCATCAGATGAACTGTTATCAGTATTAAGATATTGTCTTTGAATTTTAATCCATATCGAGCGTAATACTTTGCGCCATACAAACCAGATTATTAAAATGTAAATCAGATATTTAATCGCGACTTTCAGCATGTCGAAAACTTCATGTTTTTGTAAAAAGAGCATGGTGGCATTTTCATCTTCAATTTGATCGGTAAATTTTAAATTAGCCACTGTTAATGAATCACCACGCAAGTCAGAAAACCCCATTGCTTGACGGGCAAGCGCTTCAATATGGGTGAGTTCCTCTTGATCTAGTTTTACCCATTTTTCAACGGCTTCCTGTTCTGAATTTTCTTCATTTGCCGATGTGATTTCATCGGCTGAAATAAATTTATAATTAACTAAAACAGCGACAGATAAACGCTTGATACGACCTTCAGGGATTTTGCTGTGAATAACTTGACGATTAACTTCAAAGTTCAATGTTTTATTTGACTGTAAATGATACATTTTTTGTTTATCGTCTTTATCTTTGGTATCGCTCTCACCATCAATTGGTGCACTAGGCGTTGGTACCGGTTGATTAGATAAAGCGCCCGGCACACCACCGATAATGTTGCTTGATGCTAATTGGCTATTTTCAATTTGTTGCTTACTGCGAATAGTTTGGTTGCTGGCATCACTATTGGGATCATAAATTTCCGATGTTGACTCTTGCCGACTAAAATCGATATCAGCATTCACTTGTACCTTAACATTTTGTTGTCCCAAAATAGGGATAATAATTTTTTCTACTCGTTCTCGTACTAGATTTTCGATGCGTTCACTATATTCTAATTGGGCAATATTAACGTTACTGTCACGGTATCTTTCACCGGTTAATAAATTGCCTTTTTGATCAATAATCGTCACCTTATCTGCTTGTAATTCTGGAACACTACTCGAAATTAAATGAATGATGGCATCGATTTGACCTTGAGATAAAGCTCGACCTGGTAATAAAGTTAATGCAACAGATGCCGAAGGGAATTTTCTTTCTCGAACAAATAAAGAGGGTTTAGGCATCGCTAAATGCACTCTGGCATCATCTACACTACTAATAATGGCAATGGTTCTCGATAGTTCGCCTTCTAACGCCCGTTGATAGTTGATTTGTTCATTAAACTGACTCATGCCAAAACTTTCTTTGTCGAGTAGTTCAAAACCAATTGCGCCACCTTTAGGCAAACCCTGCTGGGCTATTCGTAAACGAGTATGATAAATTTGATTTTGGGGAATTAAGATAGTTGTGCCAGAGGATGAAAATTTGTAGGGAATATTTAACTTATCAAGTTGGCTAATGATTTCACCGCCATCCTTATCATTCAAATTACTAAATAATACGCCATAATTATCGTCTTTAAGCCATAAGTAAGTAATACTACTAATTGCTATTACAATTACTCCTACAATAAGGAGTAGCATTTTACGATTTATTTTTAATTGATTAATAAAAGGTAACTTACTCAATATTGATTCGCCTTTGTTACCAACTGCCTGGCTATCCATATGTATCCTAACACTAAACTGACTAGATTAATTCTAGGGTTTATTATCTGTGTATTTAAAAAAATCAATAGCTAAAAAAGCATATGCTTTACCCTTTAGTTATCGCTTTTAGATTGTTATCTTTATGATAATTTACGTTATAACTTGATTAAGACGAATAACCGTGACCTTTATTATGAATAGTATTGATGCCTTCAATAGTACAACATTAACCCAACTTGATTTTTCACATAAGCAATCTATTAATCATAGTGAACAAAATTTTATGGCTGAATTAAAAATGGCATTAGATAAAATCAGTCAAACACAAATAGACGCTAGCCAGCAAGCTAAAGCATTTGAGATGGGTGAAGCCAATATCGCATTAAATGAGGTGATGGTTAGCATGCAAAAGTCTTCAGTTTCTTTACAATTTGGTATTCAAGTTCGCAATAAATTAGTCGCAGCATATCAAGAAATCATGAATATGAACGTTTAAACCATTATCGGATGGTTACTTATCGACTAGATGATATATTTTGGTTTTAAAAATAGTATTAATTAATCACCAATTTTTATCCTAAATTGGCCTAACCTCACCACTACTGTTGTTACAACGACTATCGAGATACTCTTTATAAGATTATTTTTGAAGTTAAAAATGCTTTAGTTATTGCAAAATGAGTTAGTTACCAGTACAAGCAAAGTGTTTACATTAACGATGTAAAATTAATCAAAAAAGTTTGCGGAGTGAGGTTTTTGGCAGATAAAGATAGCTAAAAAACCCCGTTCCTCAATTATTTTTATTCTATTTTTTTGACTACTCTGTGAAAAATCTAAATTAAATTGGCGATTGTTTGGTAGCTATCTATTTTTGCTTGATAATCAACCTGCTCACCAATTAATTGGCTTAATTCATTATGTCGCAGATGGATTAATTGCTTTAATTGCTCATGATAACTAAGAATATTATTGATATACATTTGAATAATATTTTGTTGTGATAATGGTATATTATCAATAGTAGTTAACCCATTTTTGAGTTGAATATCACGTGCTAACTGCTGATACTGAGTTTGCCAACTAATTAATAATTCCCAATTTTCTTGTTGTGCATTAATTAGCATTTGCTCAACAACATAATTAAGTTGCTCGTATTGTTCTAGTACTAGACTCGTATTCAATGTTGCTACATCCATAACTATGCTATCTCTCGCCAAGCTTGGGCAATATTATTAAGCAGATCAAAACAAGTTTGCAGTATTTGCGTATCATTATGTAGATTAGCGAAAACCAGTTGCTGACTGATGTATTGATATAATTGATCTAAATTTTCAGCAATTTCACCGCCTTGCTCTAAATCAAGGCAACTTTTAAGCCCATTATCAATGATATTAATAGCTTTAGAAATGGCTTTTCCTTTACCAGCAATATTACCTTTTTGTATATATAACTCAGCTAAGCGAATAGCATTTAATGCGCCATCAAATAACAAAACAATAAGCTGATGAGGTGAAGCCTGACTAACGCTGGTTTCTAAATTAACTTGTTTATAAGCTTGAGATCCCATTTTATACATTGTTATGCCTTATTTTTTCAAATTCGCCATCATTTCAAATTGGGTGGTAAGGTAATTACTCATACCATTTAATTCATTGATTAAGATATCTAGTTTTGTGAATTGTACCCGATAACGCTCGATAGTTTGGTCAATAGAGTTATTAACTTGGTCATAGCGTTTATCTAATGATTTTAAGGTAGAATTTAAACCGTTAGTTGCCGTATCAATCATGCCGTCGCTATCAATAAAGCTACTTACTTTGGCAAAGACTTCGTTGGCAATGCCAGTTGTTTCACCATCACCAGTAAATAAAATGGCGACTGCGTCACTGTTTTCTTTAAGGGCTTTTTCTAATTCGTTTTCTTTAATCACTAGCTTGCCATTACTATCCATATTGATACCAATTTGTGCTAGTACCGATAATTCTCCTGTTTGACCTTTAGAAAATATAGAGCGAATACTTTGATCAATATTACGTAGTGTTGAATCACCAATCAGTGGGCCATTACTATTATTTAATTCATCTGAATTGGCATCACCAGCGGTAAATTGCGTTAAGCTTGATATGGTTGATTGTAATTGATTAAAGGCATCAACCCACTCTTTAAGGGCTTCTTGAGCTTTGTCATTGTCAGCACTGATGGTTAAATTTTGCGCTGTTGTAGTGACTGCTTTTAATGTGATATCGACACCAGGAATAACCTCTTTGACGGTATTTGATGAACTATTAATCGTTATACCATTAAAGCTAAATTTAGCATCTTGCGCTTTAGCTACTTCACTCATAGCTGATGAATCAGCTTGATTAGCATTAAAGCCAATTAGTGAATTAAGCTTATCATCATCGGATGATATAGAGGTAATGGCTTGTTGTTCACCAGTTTCTTTCGATGTGATAACCAGTTGATAGCTATCAGTTCCAGAACGGACAATAGTTGCATTTACCGTTGTGTCACTGGTTGAACCATCTTCATTAATCACCTTAGCTTGATTGATTGCATTGGCAATCGATTCGAGCGATGTATCATCTTTGCCTAACGTGATATTTAATTTTTGGCCATTAGCTTGTTCTATTGTGAGGGTACGGGTTTCATTATCATTACCTAACGTTGATGTTTTATCATTTATAGCATTCGTGGCAACACTATGCGCAGTGGCAAGTTGTTCGACGCTAACCGCATAATTACCTAATTGGGCCTTGCTATTTACATTAGTGGTAAAATAGTTGTCATTACCAGATGCAAAACGCGCTTGAAACAGCTCTTTTTTTTGCAGTTTTGCTGTTGCGCTGTTGAATGTTGATAATGCACTTTTTAATTTACCAAAACCGCTTATTTTATTATTAACTGCTTTTTGTTGGGCTTTTATCGGTGTAAGACGATTTTTCTCAACGGCTTCTAATTGATCTAATACTTCATTTAAATCAATACCAGAACCAATTCCTAATATACTCATTGCCATGATTGATTATCCTAATATAAATTCTTTCATCCCTTGTTTTATCGACCAATACCGTAAAAAGTTTAGCTGTTTTTAGTTTTTTATCTTTACTAATAAATAAGTCGGTTTTGGCAATGAGAATATTGATAATCAGTTTTATCTATTAAAAAATGAGTTAGTTATCTCAATCAATAGTGTTGTTAGCTGTCCTTTATGTTGCCTAACATTAAAATTGTGTAGTGAAACTTCCAATATTATTACTATTGATTGATATAGAAAATATATTGCCATGAATTAAATTGGGACAAGCTTAAGCTTTGTTGCCACAAATTTTTATTAAAGAAGGCTATCAACCAGTCGATTCGGCGATACATAACATCGATTACTACACATATAAATATCTATAATGTCCTTTAATCATGTCCATCAAACGACTTAGTTATTCCGCTTTATTTAACCTCAGCAAATAAAAATTCAAAAAAATATTAAAGTTTCCTTTTTTAATACCGATAACTAAACCATCAGCATATATATTGAATTATTTTTCAATATCTCGTTGATCTAACTAATCAAATTAAAGGAGATAAAAATGGCACAAGTAATTAATACTAATACTATGTCTTTAATGGCAAGAAACAACCTTAATCATTCTCAAAGCGTGCTTGGAACTGCAATTGAGCGTCTATCATCTGGTATGCGTATCAACAGTGCTAAAGACGATGCGGCTGGTCAGGCAATCGCTAACCGTTTTTCTTCTAGCATTCGTGGTTTAACTCAAGCTGCACGTAATGCCAATGACGGTATTTCAATTGCTCAAACTACTGAAGGTGCATTAAACGAAATCAATAATAACGTACAACGTATACGTGAATTAACTGTTCAAGCAGCAAACGGTACTAACTCTGAAAGCGATCTTGTATCAATTCAAAATGAAATCGATCAACGTTTACAAGAGATCGACCGTGTATCAGCACAAACTGACTTTAATGGTACTAAAGTATTATCAGAAGATAAAACACTTAACATTCAAGTTGGTGCAAATGATGGTGAAATCATTGCTATCAATTTAAAACAAATTGACAGCGATAAATTAGGTTTATCTGGTTTTAATGTATCTGATGCGCCAACCGCAGATCCATTAAAAACAATCGATGAAGCATTATCAAAAATTGATGAATTACGTGGTGAGCTTGGTGCGGTACAAAATCGTTTTGAATCAACCGTAACTAACATTAACAATACTGTAAATAACTTAAGTTCAGCACGTAGCCGTATTGAAGATGCAGATTATGCTGAAGAAGTATCTAATATGACTCGTGGTCAAATCTTACAACAAGCAGGTACTTCAGTATTAGCACAAGCTAACCAAGTACCACAATCAGTATTGTCTTTATTACAATAAAACAATACAAGTACATAACTAGAATTACGGTCACTCTAATTTTGTACGATAACAATAGTGGTATTTTTTAATACCACTATTGTTAATAATGTTAATTACCTATTTTTTAATATCTTATTCTTGCCATTAACTCAATCAATTATCGTCATAATAATCATTAGCATTTTTTTACATTGGTTCAGAAAAATGAGTGATAGTCTGTATAACTCTCAAGGTGTAGTGAATCAAATCGATTGGCAACAATATCTATATTTAGTTCGTAATGAAGCGTTGAAATTAGCTGTTCGATTGCCAACCACGATCGAACTTGATGATTTACTGCAAGTTGGTTATATAGGTTTATTAGAGTCTATTAAACGCTATGATGCATCTCAAGGTTATACTTTTACTACCTTTGCTACTCCGAGAATAAAAGGGGCTATGCTAGATGAATTGCGTAGTCGAGATTGGTTGCCGCGGCAAACACGGAAAAAAATTAAAGATGTCACTAATGCTATTAATCAATTAGAACAAAAATTAGGCATACCTCCCAATGATCAGCAAATAGCTGCTCATCTGCAATTATCTCTTACTGAATATCACAAAGTATTATTAGATTCAAATTATAGCCAAATCTGTTCTTATGATGAGATTCACAAAAAACTCGGCGATAATTTAGATGCGTTAATTGAGCCTGACGCCGATAACAATCCTTTTGCTTCCATTATTAATGATGAAACTCGTAATATTATTGTTCAACAAATTGGTAACTTACCAGAAAAAGAAAAAATGGTTCTAGCTCTCTATTATCAAGAAGAATTGAATTTAAAAGAGATTGGAAAAGTGTTGGATATTAGCGAATCTCGTGTAAGTCAATTACATAGCCAAGCAATTAAACGAATACAGAGTAAAATTGTTTTATAAAAAAAAGAATTAAAACAGTAAAACATGGAAAAATAAATTGAAAATAAATTGAAATGATTTTTTTATTGACCTTTCGAGTTTAAAAATGTAACTTTAAGTTTAAAAAAAGTGGTGTTAGTTGTGTTTTGTTAATTTTGCGTTTTTTTATGCGAGCGCAAACAGATATGGATTGTGGTGGTTAAATTGGGAAATATACAAGATGACGATATTTTGAAATGTATTCATCATTTAAATCTTTCAACGCTTTTATTAAGTCAAAAGATGATTGAAAAAGATAAAGTGATGGCGATGTATCGATTAGGAATTGATGAAAAAACAGCTGATGTCTTGAGTAATTTAAGTGCTTCTCAAATGTTGGTTCTATCTGAAACCAATCAATTAACATTTCAATTTAGATTTAAAAATTCGGCAATGATGGAAAAATTAACTGAAGAGTCTCGCGTTAGTGATATAAAGCAGATGCATACAGGGATCCTTCTATCAAGCTTACTTTTAGATTCAATTAATAAGTAGGTAGATGATAAAGATGAGTAGCACAAGCATTATTCAAAAGTATAAAGAAGTTCAATTAGCTATTCGATTAATTTCACTCGGCGCTAGAATCCAAATGTTAGAAAGTGAAACCAATTTAAGCCGTGGTAAATTAATTAAATTATATAAAGAAATTCAAGGATGCCCTCCTCCTAAAGGTTTACTTCCCTTTTCAACCACGTGGTTTATGACTTGGGAGCCCAATATTCATTCAAGTATGTTTTATAATGCCTACCACTTTTTAGTTAAACATGGTATTAAACCTGGTATTCAAGCCATTTTAAAAGCCTATCAACTCTATTTAGAGCAGTGTTCCTTTCCTCAAGATGAAGAGCCTATTTTAGGATTAACCCGAGCATGGATTTTAGTTAAATTTGTTGAAAGTAATGTCATGCAGCAGTCAAGTTGCAAGGAGTGCAAAGGGCGATTTATTACCCATGCTTATCAACCGCATAATAGCTTTGTGTGCAGTTTATGTCAGCCACCATCAAGAGCAGAAAAAAATAATAAAACACATAAAGAGAACCATGCCAAATGTTTACAAGTTTTATCAATACCAAATGCATTTAATTTAGTTACAGCAAATCAGGTAACAATTTAAGTAAATATTAAGCAGTAAAACAGAGTTAGTTATATTTTATGGAGATAAAGGAAAGCCAATGCTAATAATTATAGGATATATTGTGGTTATCGCTTCAGCCTTAGTCGGCTATGTGCTAAGTGGCGGGTATTTGGCGGTACTTTTTCAGCCATTAGAGTTTCTCATTATTGGTGGGACAGCTATTGGTGCTTTTATTGTAAGTAATGAAAAGAAAGTTATCAAAGCAACACTTAAATCGCTAGGTAATTTATTTAAAACCTCAAAATATAATAAAACACTTTATTTAACATTAATTAATTTAATGTACACCATATTAACTAAAGTGCGTCAAAGTGGTGGCTTATCGATTGAAGAAGATATTGATAATCCCAAAGAGAGTGAGTTATTTAAAAAATACCCACTTATTTTAGCCAATCCGCAAGTTTGTGATTTTATCACTGATTATTTACGTTTGATGATCAGTGGCAATATGGAAGTATATGAAATCGAAGCACTAATGAATGAGGAAATAGAAACCTATACTCATGAACTTGAAAAACCAGCTGATGCCATTGCTAGCGTCGGTGATGGTTTACCTGCTTTTGGTATTGTAGCGGCTGTTATGGGGGTAATTAACACCTTAGCACAAGCAGACCGACCAGCTAGCGAATTGGGTGAGCTTATTGCCCATGCTATGGTTGGTACCTTTTTAGGTATTTTACTTGCTTATGGTTTTGTATCGCCTTTAGCAGCCTTATTAAGGCAAAAAAATGCCGATACAGTAAAAATTTTAGAATGTACTAAAGTGATTCTTATTGCCAGTATGCATGATTATGCTCCGCAAATTTGTATTGAGTTTGGTCGCAAAACAATTTTTTCCCACGAACGGCCATCTTTCTTTGAATTAGAAAAATATATTCAAGAAGTGAAAGATAAAAATGCTAACACAAGAGAAAATAATGAATAATGAAAAAGAAGTCAGTAAGAATAGTTATTTCTAAAAAGAAATCCGGCCATGGCGGTGGCCATCATGGTGGATCATGGAAGATTGCTTATGCTGACTTTATGACGGCGATGATGGCGCTATTTCTCGTCATGTGGTTAATTGCTAAGTCCAGTCCACAGGAGTTACAAGGCATTGCTGAATACTTTAGAACACCATTGATATTAGGTCAAAATGGTGGCAAAAATATCAGTGATAGTGAAAGCCCGATACCGGGTGGTGGCGATGATATATCAAAAAACTTGGGTGAAGATAAAAATACCATATTGAATGATCATCCTGTTGAGTCTGATTTGAATCAAGATGAAAAAAAGCAATTAATTGATGCAGCGAGTAAAATATATGAAGTATTTGAACTTGATCCTCGACTACAAAAATTAGCCGCTAATCTTATTGTTGAACTAACTGAAATGGGACTAAGAATTCAGATTTTAGCCACCGATGATAAACCGATGTTTGATGTCGGTAGTGCGGTGATTCATTCTAATATGCAAGAAATTTTGTATGCTTTAGCGCCAATCATAAATTCGTTACCTAATAAAATGACGTTATCTGGTCATACTGATGAGCGTCAGTATATAACCGGTGATCGTGGTTATAGTAACTGGGAGTTATCCGCTGATAGAGCAAACTCATCAAGAAGAGAACTGATCGCTGGCGGATTAGATTCCAATAAAATTATTCGCATTATCGGTTTAGCCGATACAGTGGGATTAAATAAGCCAAATTACAGCAAAGATGCCAATCGCCGTATTAGTATTTTAATTTTGAACAAATCAGCGCAGCAATATATTGAAGATGAAAATACCATGACAGGCATCGATTTTTTAAAACAGGCCAAACAAATTAAATCAGAATAATATCAACATAAATAATCAGATTAAGCAGGTTAAAAAATTAAAATCAAAAAAAATCCATTTTTATCTAAAAATAATTAAAGTTTTTAAATTGTATGCCGATATAAATAATAACAATTTAGTTTAATAATTTTATTATTAACAGAGATTATATTTAGGAGCTTTTATGTCAAATTCATTGATGAATACCGGTATTAGTGGATTAAATACAGCACAAAATATGCTTAATGTGATTAGTAATAATATTAGTAATGCACATACAGTTGGTTATAACCGCCAGCAGCAAATTTTGCGTCAAGCAAACGGCACTAAATATAATTTTGGCTTTGTGGGTAATGGTGTTGCGGTATCATCAGTTAACCGCGCATATAACAGTTTTGTGGTTGGTCAATTACGCCAATCACAATCGCAAAACGGTTCGATAAAAGCCTATTACAATGAATTATCAAAAGTCGATAATTTACTAGCTGAAAACGAAAACAGTATTTCCTCACAATTAAATAATCTGTTTGCTAGCTTAAATAAGCTCTCTTCCAATGCAGGTGATGCAGCAACCAAACAGACAGTGATTAGTGATCTTACCTCTTTAGTTAGCCAGTTCAATAAAACGGAATTGAATTTAAAAAATCAGATTGCCAATATCAATACTGAACTGACAAATAACATAGATAAAGTTAATACTTATACCCAACAAATTGCCGATCTCAATCAAAAAATTGCCAAATTACAGGCTGTCAGTGGTGGTCATGAACCTAATTCTTTACTAGATGAACGAGATCAACTGGTAACTGAATTAAGCGAACTGATAGGTATAACTGTTACTGAACAAAATGGCCAATATAATATTTCGCTTAGCAATGGTTTAAGCTTAGTACAAGGCGCATCGACAAATCAGTTATCGGTGCAGCCTTCGGCCTCTGATCCTGCCTTAAATACGATTATTTACACCCATAATTCTGGTGCGACACAAGAACTGACAAGTCAAAATATCGCATCAGGCCGATTAAATGGATTATTAGCTTTCCGTGATGGACCACTCCTTGAAGCTCGCAATCAATTAGGGTTGCTGGCGTTAAATTTAGCTGAGCGCTTTAATGAAGTACATACGTCTGGCGTTGATGTTAATGGCGATCCTGGCGAAAAACTATTTGATTATCATAAACCGACTAGTATTGCTAATAACCAAAATCAAGGTAATGCTACCGTTAAAATGGATTATAACTCAGTAACTGAGGTCAAAGCTTCTGATTATAAAATAGAGTTCAATGGCAACGATTGGGTAGTAACCAGATTATCTGATAATCAACAAATTACCCCACAAGTTAGCGATGGTAAGTTAGTGTTTGATGGCTTATCGATTGAAATAACTGGCAATGCTGTTGCTGGTGATAGCTTTTTACTTAAGCCTGTTGCCGATGTAGCCTCATCATTACAGTTGCTGGTTAAAGATGTAAATAAACTCGCGACCGGTATTAACGATGATGAAAATGGTAGTGGTGATAATCGAAATGTGGCAAAACTACTTGATATACAAAATGAAAAACTAGTTAATGGGACTAAAACCTTAAATAGTGCTTATACATCATTAGTTAGTTATATAGGTAGTGAGACGCAGACAGCTAAAATTTCAGCGCAATCGAGTCAAAATATCACTCAACAAATTTATGAGCAGAATCAATCTATCTCTGGTGTGAATATCGAAGAAGAATATATTTCTATGCAAGTTTATATGCAATATTACCAAGCAAATGCCAAGGTTATTGATGCAGCAACGACAATATTTGATACCATTTTAGGTTTGGCCAAATAATAAAAGGATTTAAACATGCGACTTAGTACTCATTCAATGTATCAAAAAAATCTAAATAGTATTTTAAATACCAATACCAAGTGGCAAAAGTCAGGATTACATTTGGCAACCGGCAAGAAAATATTATCACCTTCAGATGATCCAATGGGTGCTTCACAAACATTAATTTTAAAGCAAGCTCAATCAAGAAATAACCAATTTCAGGCAGCACGAGATAGTGTTGATAAATCATTAAGTCGGCAAGATACAGTATTAAAAGAAGCAAATACTGTGATTCAATCAATCCAAGAAACTTTAGTTTATGCTGGTAATGAGACGTTAAATGATGAAAACAGACAAGATTTAGCTAATAAGCTACAAGGATTAAAAGATCAGTTAATTTCGTTAGCCAATGCTAAAGATACCAATGGTAATTATTTGTTTGCTGGTAATAAAAATGATACCCCCCCTTTTGTGGTCGATGAAAGCGGTAAAGTGAATTATGTCGGTGGTGCAACCACGATTAATGTTTTCATCGATGATACCCGTGAAGTATCGCTAAGTTTTACTGGTCAACAGATTTTTATGACAGGCGCCAATACAGAAGTAGAAAGTGATGTCTTTGCGAGTATCGATTATGCCATAGAAGCATTGCAAATTGGTTTAGATGATAATGATCCTGAAGCTATTGAACAGTTTCGATTAGGTTTATCTAAAGCCAGTCAAGGTGTTGATAACTCATTTGAAAACATCTCGACTGTTAGAGCTGCAGGCGGAAATGTATTGGCTGAAGTCGAAAGATTAACCGCACTGGGTAAAACCTTAGATATTGATTTTGAAACGCAAATTAGTCAAATTGAAGATGTTGATTGGTATGAAGCAATTTCAGATTATGTGATGCTACAAGCAAATTTACAAGCAGCTCAATATACATTTATGAACATGCAAAATATGTCATTATTTCAAATGAAATAATCTATTATTGATTTTCATACTTCCTAAACATGACTATTCATCTAACAAACAGGGGGTTACACCTCCTGATTATCAAATTTCTTACTATTATCATTTTATTGTCATACTGTTTTTTATATTGCTATGCTGATGACCAGCTATTTGCCAAAGGGTGAGAAACGTGATTATAGGTGATCTCGATATGTGCAACTAACGCATTATTAGTTATTTATTGACTATAGCGCAGAGTTTGGTCTACTTTTTGGCTGTGATAATAATGTAATTTATTTAACAGTTATATTTATTTAAGCACTATTTAAAGGCGATTTGTCTAAATCCAGATATTGATTTTTGCGGTGTATTTTTGGCAATTTGCTCGATCCGACCAATAATTTGGATCAGTTTCTCGCTATAGTTAGGATCAGTTGCATAGTGTGCGTCTTGTAGTGCTTTGGCTGCTGTTCTAGCATCGGGAGCATTAACCACGGCACGATAACGTGGGCTTTTGGTTAATAAATTAAGGTAATCAGTTAATGCATGTTGTTTACTGTTGTACACCCTAAATTCATCTTTAATTTTAACCATATTGTTATTTAGGAATTCTTGAGTAGTTAACCTAGTTGAATTACCTTGCCATGATGAGGTTGTTTTTATACCGAAATAGTTATAACTCGGCTTATTATCAGCCGTTTTTATCTGTTTTTTACCCCAACCGGTTTCTAAAGCTGCTTGAGCAATAATGACTTCATAAGGGATGCCAGATATTTTCGATGCCTGCTTTGCTGGCTCAAACCATTCGACGACAAATTGGCTAATATGGTCTTTATCAACTTTGTTGAGCGAAGTTGGCAAGGTTGATTCATTAACATTGGCTTTGGTTAAATTGTTGGCTTTATGCTGTTGATAAAGCATTTGCCCTAATGCTGCTGGCGATAAATTGGATGAATTATCACTAAATAAAGATTGTGCCAATCGCATATTAGTTTGATTATTATTCGCTTGAGCTTGTGAATGAATATTAAGCGTAGAATGTGGCTGATTAGTTAATTGTTTAACAATAACATTAGATAGCCCCAAACCTTTACCTGCCGCTTGTTGAGCAATTTGTTGATCAAACATAGAGGTAAATAATTGCATTGCTGATTGATTAAATAAACCGCCATTGGGTACCGCTTTGCGCATAGATTGCATCATCATATTTACAAATAGTGTTTCAAACTGATCGGCAACTTGTTTGATGCTGTCAGTTGATCCACTAACAGCATTACGTTTCAATTGATTAATGCTAGAAAAATCATAAGCAAAACGATTTATAGACTGATTTATTAGGTTTTTCATTTCAATAGTTCTGCTTTAAATAGTTTCCAATGCGGCATGCAAACAACCAGCGGTTTTTAATGCTTCTAGTATCGACATTAACTCAGTAGGATTGGCACCTAATAAGTTAAGTGAATGAATAACTCGATTTAGATCGGCGCCAGACGCTAAATTCTGCAGTGCGCCACCATCTTGCTCGATAGTTACTTCATCATCTGGAACCACTGCTGTGTTGCCACCGGCGAGTGGTGTATTGGGTTGGCTAACTTTCAATTTGTTATTTACCACTACGGATAAATTACCATGTGCAACGGCACAATTGTCTAATTGTACTTTTTGATTCATGACCACGACACCAGTACGTGTATTAATCACCACTTTAGCGGAAATAGGGCTAGCACTAATTTGGAGATTTTGAATTGTAGATAATAATTTAACTCTTGCTTGACTGTCTTGTGGCATGGTCAATTTTACAGTCATGCCATCTAAAGCAATGGCGATATTTTTTTGCACTTTGTTAATGGCATCAGCAATTTTTGTAGCCACAGTAAAGTCAAAATGGTTAAGATGTAAATGCATAGTGCTGTTTTCATCTAAGCGTGTAACTAATTCTCTTTCGATGGTTGCACCACTAGGAATGGTTGCAGCTGCCATTTGATTAACCGTTACACTACTACTTCTACTGCTTGCCCCCATACCACCAACAAAAAGATTACCTTGCGCAATCGCATAAACTTGGTTATCAGCGCCTTTTAATGGTGTCATAATCAATGTACCACCACGCAGGCTTTTGGCATTCCCTAATGACGAAACAACCACATCAATTTGTTGGCCAACACGCGCATAAGACGGTAATTTAGCCGTGACCATTACCGCTGCCACATTTTTTAACTGCATGTTGCTTCCTGATGGCACGGTAATACCTAATTGTGAGAGCATATTGGTGATACTTTGTATCGTAAATGGTGTCTGTGAAGTTTGGTCACCGGTACCGTCAAGCCCTACCACGATACCATAGCCGACTAAGGCATTTTCGCGAACGCCTTGTATTGTCACCAAATCTCTTATTCGCTCGGCATAACTAGAAGGGACAACCACAATTAGCAAAACAAAACAGATAAAAGTACGTAATTTATTTAGCATAATGATACTCATTAAAATGGCGAAAGATTAAAAAACAGGCGCTGTAACCAACCCATTGTTTGTGCTTCATCAATGTAGCCATTACCTACATATTCAATACGAGCATCAGCGACCTGAGTTGATATAACGGTATTACTACCACTTATTGTCCGAGGGTTAACAACACCTGAAAATCGAATAAATTCTGTGCCCTGATTTATTGCAATTTGCTTTTCACCAATCACTTTTAAATTACCATTAATCATGACATCTTGAACGGTGACGGTAATGGTACCGTTAAAGGTATTTTTAGCATTAGCACCACCAGAACCTTTAAAATCATTACTACCTGAGATATCTGTATCTACTTTGCCACGACCAACCAGCCCATCTAAAAAGTGCGGTACGGTTTTTACCCCTAAATTGACCCCACCATTACGGCCGGCATTAATGGATGAACTTTTACTTGCGCTAACGTTTTCTTGTAAAACAATCGTTAATACATCACCAATATTGCGTGGTCGACGATCTTCAAACATCGGTTGATAACCAAAACTACTTGGTTGTGAGGCTTGATAAATGGAACCACTGCTGTTCACAATTTCTGGCATTTTGGGAACAATACTGGTATCGCCTTCAACTAATGCTTTTTTAGGTAATTGACTACAACCAACTAACGACAAAGTTATTAAAATATAAAGATATCTCATTACCGCTATCATTTTGTTAGATTTATAATTGATTTAAACGTTGCAACATTTGGTCAGATGCCGATATTGCTTTACTATTAATTTCGTAAGCACGTTGTACTTGAATCATATTAACCAACTCTTCGGCCACATTCACATTCGACGTTTCAATATAACCTTGGTATAGCAGTCCAGCACCATTTAGTCCCGGTGTATTTTCAGTTGGTGCACCAGAACTTTCGGTTTCTAGATATAGATTTTCACCAACGCTTTCTAATCCGGTGTCATTGATAAAAGTGTGTAATGTTAATTGACCAACTTGTACTTGAGTTGATTGATTAGCTAAGGTGACATTGACGATGCCATCACGTGCTACGGTCATTTTTATAGCATTGGATGGAATGTTGATTGTTGGTTGAATTTCATAACCGGCAGCTGTTACTAACTGACCATTTTGATTAACTTGAAAAGCGCCACTGCGGGTATAGGCTTGCGTTCCATCAGGCATAAGAACTTGGAAAAATCCTTGTCCATTAATGGCAATATCACTACTGTTATCGGTTAATTCTAAATTACCTTGGCTATGAATTCGTTCGGTTGCAACTGGTCTTACACCAGTACCAATTTGTAATCCTGAAGGTAATGTTGTTTGTTCTGAAGATTGCGCTCCTGGTTGGCGAATTGTTTGGTATAACAGATCTTCAAAAACGGCGCGTTGGCGTTTAAAACCACCTGTACTAACGTTGGCCAAATTATTGGAAATAATATCCATATTCATTTGTTGCGCTGTTAAACCGGTTTTTGCAATCCATAGTGATTTAATCATTGCTGTTTCCTATTTTAGTTAAGTTAACGATAATATTTGGTTGGCTTTTTGGGCATTTTCGTCGGCAGTGGTAATTTGTTTCATCTGCATTTCAAATTGACGTGAATGGCTAATTAGGTTCACCATAGCTGTAACCGGATTAACATTACTGCCTTCGAGTACTCCAGACATCAATTTTGCATTAGGGTTATCTTGTAACACGGCACCACGATTATTTATGGTTGCCTCAGTTGCATGGAAAAATCCATTATCACCACGTACCAATTCATTGCGTTCAAGGTGAACTTTTTTTATTTTTCCTACTTGGGCAATGGTGGTGCGTTTATCGCCAGCACCTAAAGCTGATAAAGTCCCATCAGTACTGATACTAACTTGTGAACGCTGAGGTACTGTTAATACGCCATTATCACCAAGTAACGGAAAGCCTTGAATGTTAAGTGTGCCGTTTTCATCGATTTGAATCGCACCATTACGGGTATATCCTTCACTGCCATCAGCTAACTGTACTGCTAGCCAATCGTCTTGGGATAAAGCAACATCTAAATTGCGTCCAGTGTAATTAAAGGCTCCGATTGTTGAATCATAGGTTGGCGTAGTTGCCGTTACCATAGTTCTTGTCGGCATACTACTACCGACAATGGGGACGGCTTTCATTGCTGTTAATTGCGCCCGAAAGCCAACTGTCGATACATTAGCTAAATTATGACTAGTTATGGACTGTTGATTTAATGTTTGGCTTGCGCCAGACATAGCAGTATAAATAACGCGATCCATAAATACTCCTTAAATTATCTTAAATTAACCAATGTATTAAGAATTTGATCCTGAGTTTTGATGGTTTGTGAATTAGATTGATAATTACGTTGGGCAACAATCATATTGACTAACTCTTGGCTCATATCGACATTGGATGATTCAACTGCACCACTGGTTAGTAAACCAAAAGTACCGGTATTAGCTGAGCCTAATACTTCACCACCAGATTTAAGGGTCGCCCGCCAGTTATTGTTACCGGCTGATTCTAAGCCATTAACATTGGCAAAATCAGCCATGGCAATTTGACCTAACAACATCGTTTGTTGGTTAGAATAGACTCCATAAATTGAGCCATCATCACTGATACTATAGCCAACCAGATCACCAGCAGCATAACCATCAACGACAGGGGTTTTAATGCTACCGACTTCTTTACCCATATTTTGTTGAGTACTGTTTGCTAATGACAGCGTGAAGCTATTGTCGGCTGAACCATTAAGCCCATTAATATTAATCGTCATTTCTGGATCACTAATTAATTTGCCTGATGAATCAAACTCCATTTGCCCTAATGCTTGTAGGCTTGCGTTAGGATCACTACTATCAAGATAATGAACATCCCATTGATTATCTGCCGTTTTAACATAAAAAAGCTGAACGTTACGTTGATTACCTAAAGAATCATAAGTGGTGATCGTGGTTGAATAATTAAAGGTATCTGCATCGGTGGCATTAACTGGCTGTTTTTCAGGTACTTTGCTATTTGAATTTAAGTTTGTTTGCAAAGAGGCTTTATTGGTTGCTGATGCATTTAACATCTCTTGTGAAATCTTTAATGGGCCTGGTGCTGAACCTTGTTGGATCTGTGGTGGTGTGCCTGTGGCAAGATAACCGGTTAATTGAAAACCATCGGCTGAGATAATATTACGATCAGCGTCTAATTGAAACTGGCCATTACGGGTATAATAGATTTGACCACTACTATCAACTAAGCGGAAAAAGCCATTACCAGAGATAGCAACATCTAGACTATTATTGGTTGACGTTGTTGTGCCATCATTAAAATTTTGCATAACCGCAGCCACTTTGACGCCCATTCCTACTTTTGAACCAGCATAGATATCGGCAAATGAAATGCTAGCACTTTTAAAGCCAACTGTTGCAGAATTGGCAATATTATTACCAATAACATCTAACTGTTTTGATGCGGCATTCATACCACTAATTGCTTGAGAAAATCCCATATTAACTTATTCCTCTTTAAAGAATTTGACGTACTTCGTCAATACTAATTGAACCAAGTATCCCTAAATCAAGTAATACTTTATTATTAACTTTGCTATTAATTACGCCGTACACAACCGAGTAAGATAGTGGTGTGGATGATACTTTTTGCCCGTCATAAGTGGCATTAACCGAAAACGTATAACTACCATCTGGCGCCAGTGTTCCATCATTCAGTTCCCCATCCCAAGTAAAAGAGCTAACCCCAGCAGGAATCGAACCTAAATCGACCTCACGTACAACATTGCCATTTTCATCTTTAATGGTAATGACCACTGACTCAGCATCACGCATAAGTTCAAAGCCAAATGGTGTGGTAATTGTTTCTTTTTCGCTTTCTGAACCTTCCACTTCTGATGTAGCGACTAAAATTTTATTACCTGGAACCATGACACCTTTACCAATCATGTTGCTGGCATTGACCGATAAGCTATCGTCAATTTGACCTGAAACCATACCTAATGTGGTATTCAGTCGTTCGATACCCGCTAACGTATTGATTTGAGCTAATTGCGAGGTTAACTGACTGTTATCCATTGGATTGGTAGGATCTTGATTTTTCATTTGGGCAATAAGTAATGTTAAGAAATTATCTTGTAGTTCCTGACTAGAGTTACCATCAGACGTACCTTTCTTTAGCGCTTGTGGACTGGCCATATTAGTTGATTCTGAAACTGCTACATTTGAGATACCCATCAATTACGCCCTTTTATTGTCCTAGAGTCAGTGTTTTTAGCATTAAACTTTTTGCGGTGTTAATCACTTCTACATTTGCTTGGTAGCTACGAGATGCAGAAATGGTATTAACCATCTCAGCTACTACATCAACGTTAGGTTTTTGAATGTAGCCTTGTTCGTCAGCCAAAGGATGATTTGGTTCATAAACTAAATTCATTGGCGCAGGATCTTCAATAACTTGTGCTACTTTTACTCCAGCAATACTATTGGAATAACCATTGTCATCGACTTGAAAGATAACTTGTTTGGCTCGATAAGCTTGACCTGAAGTACTGGTCACACTATCTGCATTAGCTAAATTACTGGCACTGACATTCATTCGTTGTGTTTGTGCCATTAAGGCTGAACCAGAAACCGAAAAAATAGAGAAGCTCATGATGATTATCCTTGCTGTAATACCGAAATGACATTTTTAAACTGTTCACCTAAAAAGGTTAAATTACTTTGATAGTGGATACTGTTATCCATAAAAGCAGTTCGTTCTTGATCCATCTCAACAGTGTTGCCATCAGCAGATGATTGATAAGGAATACGATAAAGAAGATTATAATTAGTGAAATCAGCACTAGTTATTTGAATATGTTTTGCAGAAGTAATATTTAGTTTTATATTATTGTGGGTCAATTGATTATTGATGGCTCTGTTTAATTCAGTATTAAAATCAATGTCCCGCGCTTGGTAATTAGGCGTATCACTATTAGCAATATTGGTTGCAAGTATATTTTGACGTTTTTCACGAACATTGAGTGCTTGTTGGTGAAAATTAACGAAAGTATCTAATTTATTTAGCATAAAATCATCTCATCCTGATAGATAAAAAGAATTTTAAGCAAATCAAAAAAAAATCATCGTATAAATAACGATAAAAATTGCCCTTATTTCAACATTCGATAGGTGAGCTTATAAAGTACAATTTAGTTATCAATAATTATATGAACCCCGACAAATATGCCTCAGATTATTAGATTGTTGTTTATTTTTTGTATGTTAGGTAGTTCAAAAATAGTTTGTGCCACTGCACTTGAAAAACAAATTAGTGATCTGATCCATCAACAACTTATTGATGTGAATGTTGATAAAGTTGTTATTAATTATCCAACAGCAAAACCACAATTAAGTTGTGACTCACCAACATTGGCAATATTGAACAAAAATAAACAATGGGGCAATTTAACCATTACCGCCAGATGCGAAAATATCACTAAATATATCCAGATATACGTTGCTGTGAGTGGCCATTATGTTATTGCTAAACAAGCCATTAGTGCAGGAACATTAATTACTGAACAACTGGTAAAAATGCAGTCTGGTCAGCTAGATAAATTACCAGCAACAGTAATTTTAAATCAATCTGAAGTTATCAATCATCTTGCTTTACGTAATATTAATGATGGTGAAGTAATAAAAAATTCAATGCTGCAGAAAAACTGGCATGTTAAGGTCGGTCAAACTGTAAAGGTTATTATTAATGGCGAAGGTTACTCAATTGCAACGCGTGGCAAAACACTGAGTAATGGGGCGTTGGGAGAATCGATTAATATTAAACTTAATACGGGTAATGTTGTTGAAGGTGTTGTTAGTGAAAAAGCTATCATTATTATTAATAAATAAAATTAATGATTTTTTGATTTTTGCCGATAATTAGAGTAAACCAACCCTATAAACCTTGACTTGAATTAAAGGAATTTTATGAGTATAGATGCAACAAAATTGGTTACAGCAGTATCGGGATTGCTGAATCGTGATTTAATAAATGGACAAAATAAAGAAACTAAAGCATCTGTGCAAATGTCAAATAGCTTAAATTTGAATAGCAATGTCAAATTAAGCCAAAACACTATCGCATTATTACATTCGACAGAAAATGATATTGATATTAGTAAAATTGAGAAAATAAAACAGGCCATTACTAATGGTAACTTAGTCATCAATCCAAATAAAATTGCAGACGAAATTATTAAGCAAACTCTTGAAGAGATTGAAAGCTAATTAATTTTTGAAGGAATATCATAATGTTAGAGTTAGATAACATTTTTAATAATGTAACAGTCATGTTGCAATCACTTTCAGATATTCTAGAGTCTGAACAGCAAATCCTAATTGGGACTAATACAATTAGCCAATTAAATGACGTTATAAATCAAAAAAGCCAATTACTTATCGAATTAAAGTTACTTGATGAAAAACGGCTAAAAGTAAGTGCACGCTATAATATCCAATCACCTTATAGTGAAAACCCTGAGCTAGCGTTGAAATGGCAAGCCATCACTAATACCACTCAGCGATTAGCTCAAATCAATCGAGATAACGGTATACTTATTCAAAATCGTATGAATATGACACAACAATCGATTGATTATTTGAAAAGTATTAATAACCCCGCGGTTTACACTTATCACGGTTATCAACAGCCTGAAACGATTTCATCTAAACGTGCTAAAGTTTAATCATTTTAATGCTATTTAAAGCTAAACGAGCTAAATAACCAGTAATTTGGGGTCTTATTAAGCCAATAACTTTAATCAGTTGCGTTCATACTGTGCTATCAAAGTAAAGTGTAATTAGACAGTAAAATTGGTTTAACTGATATATGGCTGATGATAGTGATCTAGAGAAAAGTGAACAACCCACCGATAGTAAATTAAAAAAGGCTAAGGAAAAGGGTCAAATTCCTCGATCTCGTGAGTTAACATCGCTAATGATATTGTTAGTTGGCATTATGTTATTTTGGATAATGGGAACAAACTTTGTCAGCAAATTAAAAACAATTATTCAGCACGCCATGTTAGTTGCCCACCGAACCGATGATGATAAACAGATTATTTTCAATTTAATTAATTTATTAACCGCTGGATTTTGGGCAATTTTACCTATTTTTGTGGGATTAGTTATTGTCGCTATCATTGCTCCGCTTAGTGTTGGTGGTTTGCTGTTTAGTCTACAATCGATTAAACCTAATTTAGGTAAATTGAATCCTATTAGTGGATTTAAACGGTTATTTAGTCTGCGAATTTTTTCAGAACTGTTTAAAAGTATTCTTAAAGTGGTTTTAATCGCTTTTGCTGCAGCTCTATTTTTGATACATCAATTTCCTAATATGTTAGCACTACCCAGTATGTATTTAAATAATGCGTTATCTCAGGTAATGCAATTGCTGATTTATGCTAGTTTATTGATTGTATTAGCCTTAATACCAATGGTAGGTTTTGATATTTTTTACCAAATATGGAGCAATTTGAAAAAGTTAAAAATGTCGAAGCAAGAAGTGAAAGATGAGTTTAAAGAGCAAGAAGGTAATCCGCAAATTAAAGGGCGTATTCGACAAATGCAGCAGGCAATAGCAAGGCGTAGGATGATGAAAGATGTCCCTAAAGCTAATGTTATTGTGACTAACCCAACCCATTATGCGGTTGCTCTGCAATATGATGAAAAAACCATGAGCGCTCCCAAGATATTGGCTAAAGGTACCGATAATATAGCGAGCAGAATCAAACAAATTGCTCAAGAGCATCAGATCCCACAATTAGAAGCGCCACCTTTGGCTCGAGCATTATATCGCCATGGTGAAATAGGTAAATCAATACCAGCAGAGCTATATGCCGCGGTAGCACAAATTCTCGCTTGGGTTTATCAATTAAAAAGATGGCATAGATATGGTGGTGAAAAACCACTCAAACCAACCAATTTATCAATCCCAGAATCTTTATCTGTGAATAAATAAAGGTAATTGCAATTGTTATGATGAAATCAAAATTAACTAATCTATTATCAATAAATAGCTTAAAAAATGGTCATTATCGAATTTTAACTGGACCAATGCTGATTCTATTGATTCTTTCGATGATGGTTTTACCTTTACCGGCATTTATTTTAGATCTCTTTTTTACTTTTAATATTGCCTTATCCATTATCATTTTGATTGTGGCACTGTTTACTAAGCGAGTTCTCGATTTTGCCGCTTTTCCCACCGTTTTATTGTTTGCAACTTTATTGCGCTTATCTCTTAATGTTGCCTCAACTAGAGTGGTGTTACTAAAAGGCCATACTGGTAGTGATGCGGCTGGTCGAGTAATTGAAGCTTTTGGTCACTTTTTAGTTGGTGGTAATTTTGCCATTGGTATTGTTGTGTTTATTATTTTAGTTATTATTAACTTTATGGTAATCACTAAAGGCGCGGGTAGGATAGCTGAAGTAGGTGCTCGTTTCGCATTAGATGGTATGCCGGGTAAGCAAATGGCTATTGATGCCGATCTTAATGCTGGATTAATCGGTGAGGATGAAGCTAAAGCTCGGCGTGCAGAAGTTACTCAAGAAGCTGATTTTTATGGCTCCATGGACGGGGCAAGTAAATTTGTGCGTGGTGACGCTATCGCTGGTTTATTGATTATGGCGATTACCATTGTCGGTGGCTTATTAGTTGGCGTGATGCAGCATGGTATGACATTATCCGATGCCAGTACAACCTATGTGCTATTAACTATTGGTGATGGATTAGTTGCGCAAATTCCTTCGCTAATTATTTCCACTGCTGCCGGTGTTATTGTGACGCGGGTCACTTCACAAGAAAACATCAGTGACCAAATGTTAAAGCAGTTATTTAATAATCCACAAGTATTAATTTTAACTGCGGTTGTAATTGGGTTACTTGGCCTTATTCCGGGTATGCCAAATTTAGTATTTTTAATGTTTACGGCTATTTTATCGCTCATTTCGTGGTGGTTAAGCAAACAAAAGAAACTTGAAAAATCAGTCTCTACTCCGCAACAAAATATAGCAGCAACTAAACCGTCAAATGTTGACGCTTCATGGTCTGATGTCAATATTGAAGATATTTTAGCGATGGAAGTCGGATATGGCTTAATCCCTATGGTTGATCAAAACCAAAATGGTGAATTATTAGGCCGAATTCGCAGTTTACGCAAAAAGTTTGCCCAAACATTAGGTTTTTTACCTCCGCAAGTACATATTCGCGATAACCTCTCATTATCACCTTATCAATATAAAATTTTTATAAAGGGTGGCGAAATAGGTCAAGGTGAAATTATGAATAACAAGTGGTTGGCGATTAATCCTGGCACAGTGACCGAAAAAATTGATGGTATTGCAACAACTGAACCCGCATTTGGTTTACCTGCGGTTTGGATAGATGCCAATAATAAAGAAGCTGCCCAAATATTAGGTTATACCGTGGTTGATACCAGTACTATGATTGCTACTCACTTTAATCATTTATTGCATCAATTTGCCAGTGATCTATTAGGGCGCTTAGAAACGCAAGAATTACTGGATCGCATCAAACAAGATATTCCTAAATTAGTCGAAGATTTTATTCCTGGTGTCGTACCATTAACCACGTTTCATAAAATTTTACAAAACTTGTTGGCCGAAAAAGTCTCTATTCGAGATATGCGCACGATTATTGAGACAATTTGTGAACAAGCACCTAACCAAAATGATGCTTACCATTTACTTAGTATTGTTAGAATAGCATTGGGTAGAGTGATTACTCAGCAGTGGTTTCCGGGAACAGAGCCGGTAAAAGTGATTGGATTAAGTATCAGTTTAGAGCGAATATTACTGCAAGCGTTACAAAATACTAGTAATGTTGAGCCTGGTTTGGCGGAACATATACTTCAACAGCTTCAGCAAGCCCTTAATCAGCAAGATGCAATTGGTGCACCGCCAGTTTTATTAGTTAATCATACCTTGCGAGCTATGCTGGCGCAGTTTTTAAGACCTAACTTTCCACAATTAGCGGTATTATCAAATTTAGAAATTAGCGATAATCGTGAAATCAAAGTGACCTGTCAAATTGGTAGTGAATCATGATGATAACATTGAATTTACTACCTAATTTTGCTGGTCACTTAATTGAGCTATTGCTTTTCAAAAATAGTTCCTTTTTTGAACGGCGAATCTTTAAAGGTAAATTTGGTTAATAAAATATAACTAATTCCACCAACAACAAAACCGACAATCCATGTTAAGCTAACTTCATAAAATGCAGCCGCTGAGCCAATCAGCATTGCTAGAATCGCTGCAGGGTTAAAACCAGCAAATTGACCGTTATTATCATATAGCGTGTTTACATCAATTTTTTGTCGACGTAATAGATAGTATTCTACCAATAAAATTGCCACAATTGGCCCTAAAAATGCCGAATAAATTAAGATAAATAAACCTAATCCTTTAGCTGACGTATCTTGAACTAACACCCATGGGAAAGAAGCAATAGCTAATAAACCCGTAATGGTTACCGCCACTTTATATTTCGCTTTAGTTAATAAAGTAATTACGTAAGCAGGTGGGATGATGTTAGCAACAATATTTACGGCAATGGTACCTAATACAATAAAGGATGAGACTACAATGGTAATATATGGATTATTTACTACAATGGCGAACGCTTTAACTGGATTCGAGTTACCGGTGACTGATGCTAACATTACACCAATAGTAATAATAAAGCCGTAAGCGATAAAAATGGGTAAAAAATAGAGTAGGCCACGTTTGCGATTGCTAAAACCTGATTTTAGCTCTCGTGAATAATCAGCCGCACTAAGAAAAATTGCTGCATAATTACCCAAGAACATCATAATAAAGCCACAAAATGGTAGTCCCCAAGTTCCTTCGGCATTTACCCATTTATCGATAATAATATCTTGGTGATTGTTAAGTAATAGAATAAAGACATAAACTAATGCACACAGAATCACCACTGAAATTAGGGTTTCGACCCATTTTATGGCATGGAATCCATATAGTGATAAGGCTATTTGGAAAAATTGTAAAATAAGGAAACAAATAAATACATTATCGAAATCACCATTAGATAATATTTTTACAATCTCATTGAGTGCCGTGGCACCGATCCAGCTTTGAAAACCATACCAAACAATAGCAGGAATACCGCGGAGCAATGAAGAAATAATCGCACCTTTTATGCCAAATGACATTCGCAATTGCACGACATAAGGAATACCTGATCGATATCCTAGACGATCATTAAAGACAAAAATTGTGGTAATGATTAATATTGCGATAAACGTTGCGGCAAACGTTTGGAAAATATTCATGGTGGCGACACCAGCTACGACTAAGCTAGCACCTAAGGTCATATTACCCAAATTCATACCATCACCAATCCACATAAAGGCATAAGCCAAAGGATTCATTGTTCTATCTTTGCTAGATTTGGGTAATAACGAACTATCAATCTGCAATGGTGTCGTCGATGACTGTGCTGTGTTATTCTTCATTATTTTCCTTTCCTACCTATTTTATTTTTTTATCGTTTTAATTTTATGATTAACGTCGAATAAAACTACCTCTCGGCGTTGCATCAATACCAGAATCAATCTGATAAATGGTTTTTCCTCGTAATATGGTTTGCACAACTTGAGCACCAATTTGTCTACCCACATAAGGGCTAAATTTATTACGATATTCGAGATCTTGTGCAGTTAAAACATAGTCTGAATGAGGTTTTATAAAGATAATATCTGCGTCTTTACCAACTTGAATTGATCCCTTGGTGGGTAAGTTATATCTTTCGGCTGGATTTTTAGCGATGATATCGGCAAACTGTTTTAATGACATACCGCGTTTTTGAACGGCTTCATCAAACAAAATATCGACATTATTTTGCACACCTGAAATTCCTCCCCATGCATCAAACGCATTGGCTTTATCTTTTAAATCGTAGGTACATGGTGAATGGTCAGATACGGCGGTGATAATGTGGCCGGCAAAGAGATATTTCCACAAACCTTCTTGTGCTTGTTGATCACGGATTGGCGGAGAACATTTTGCAATTGGGCCAATTGCATCTAATTGATCTGTAGTGAAATAGAGGTAATGAATACAGGTTTCACAAGTGACATTAACACCTTCTTGACGTGCTTTTATTACTTCTTCAACTCCTTCTGGACAAGCTACATGGCAAATATGAATTGGGCAACCGGTTTGTTTGGCAAAAAAGATAGCTCGGCGAATAGCTTCTACTTCAGTGAATGCCGGACGAGTTGCTACGTATTGTGATAATTTGTTTTCCCCTCGTGCTTTGGCTTGTTGTCCCAGAATATCTGTAATTGCTGCATTTTCGGCATGAATAGCTAAAACTTTACCGGTTTTGGCTATTTGGCGCATCCCTTCCCATAATGCATAATCATTAACATTAGCGAAATCACCGTCAAGATTTGGATCACCACAGGTTGCCATAAAGCATTTAAACGCAGCAACACCTTCTTGAACTTGTTCTTCAATACCATTATTGGTTAGGTTGTAGGGAACTAATCCACCATATGAAGCAACATCAACATATAATTTACCTTCGCCAGCAGCATATTTGGTACGCAGTGTTTCTCCGCTGGTAGTGGCAGGAAGTTGATTTAATGGCATTTCGACAAAAGTTGTCACCCCACCTTTTGCACATGCTTTGGTTCCAGTAACATAACCTTCCCATTCATGGCGGACACCGCCAGGTTCGCTAATATGCACATGAATATCAACCATTCCCGGGCTGACAATTAAACCTTCAGCATTGATAATTTGCTCTGCTTGCTCCAAATTAGGGCCAATAGCAGCAATTTTGCCATTTTTTATTGCAATGTCGGTATTAGTCTCGCCTGATTCGAGAATAACAATACCATTTTTAATGATTAGATCGTACTGCATAAGCGTTTTCCCAAGTAAAGTGATAACAAATTAAACACATAATAATTCATATTATCAGTATTATTGGCATTATCAAATTATTCATAATAATCTTTTATTTATGCAATAAGCATGCCAATAATTGAACAGTTAACCGATAACTGGTCTAATCTAATTTTTTCAATTGTTAGCGCACTAAAATGATCCATTTATATACCAAAGGTTGATGTGTTTGCACTATTTTGGTTTGTTGGCGTGAGTGAACAAATATGGTTAGTCGAGTGGAAAGTTTAAATGATTTTCCTTACATTAAAATAACCGTTTGTATATAGGCTATCTTAATGTAAGGTTATTTATCGATATCTATTATTCAGCGACAACAGTAAAACGTTGTTTGATATGTTGGGCTTTTTCTGCTTCATCAATCATTGCGACCGCATAGTCAGCGTAGCTGATTTGACTTTTACCTTGGCTGTTAACTAAGAATTGCTCGCCACCAACAGTATAATGACCAGTTCTTGCTCCATCAGCAATAAACTCAATTGCTGGGCTTAAATAGGTCCATTGCACATCATCACAGGTTCTTAGTTGATCTAAAGCTTTCGCCATATTGTTGGCTAATGGTTTAAATTCATCAGGGAAATCTGGTGAATCGGCTAAACGAACGGTATGCTCTGGGTCGACGTATAAACTGCCGGCACCACCAACAACTAATAAACGGTTAGGTTTACCGCTTAAAATATCGGTTAAATGTTTAAGGCTAGTTTGATGTAATGGTAATGATTCAGGTGTCCAAGTACCAAATGCATCAATAATCACATCAAATGGTTTTAAATCGTCATAAGTTAATTGAAATAGATCTTTAACTAATACTTTCGCTTTTGCGTCGCTATTTGAACTTGGTTTACGTACGATAGCTGTGACATCATGTCCTCGTGATAATGCTTCTTTAACCAATAGTTGTCCTGATTTACCATTTGCACCAATGACTGCAATTTTCATCTTGTTCTCCTTAATACGACTTAAATAAATTAATTTTTTTAGCTTAATATCCAAAGTTTCTATTGTAAAGTAGGTACCAAGTAGTAATATAGTTACCGTTTAGATACTATTGTTGAAATTAAAGGAATTTTATTATGCAGGCAATTGAAAATTTACCGCCATGTCCTGTTGAAACCACTCTATTATTAATGGGTGACAAATGGAAAGTCCTAATTGTGCGAGATTTGCTGACAGGTACCAAACGTTTTGGGGAACTGAAAAAATCACTAAATGGTATATCACAAAAAGTGCTTACTTCTCATCTACGCACTATGGAAAAAAATGGCCTAATCACCCGTAAAGTATACCCACAAGTGCCACCTAAAGTGGAATATACCTTAACTGAAGTCGGAGAAAGTTTAAAACAAGTACACGATGCGATGTTAGATTGGGGAAGTATCTACAAATCAAAATATAGCACTAAAACGAGTAGGGTTTAAGTTTACTCAGAAAAGGGGCTATTCTGCCCTTTTTTAATAAATATGCTTGGCGCTTAGCCATCAAATTCTTCCCAACCAAAATAAAATTCATCTCGGTTTAGATTTATATTACAAGCAATAATTATTGTCTTTGGATAAGGGTTTGTTCAGTTTTCGATGTGGTATATTTATAGTAATCGTCAATACCATCCCAGCGTAGTATTTGTTAAATACAATAAAGCTGAGATTCTATGCTATCGTCTTTCCTATAGCTAATGCTGTGGTTGATAAATTCAATGTAATCAGAGCAATGATTAAAAATTACTTATTGAGTCAATTTAAATTTTTAAATAATGGCAGTCATGAGAATAATTGACTTTGCTATCAAGATTTCGCAGTCGATAACAATAAATCGATTACTAGCAATATATACTGATGATTATAATAAAAACAAATTAAAACAATACACTAATGTTATTTTTAAATAACAGATTAAGTTGTTTTGCCACCGCATAATAAGCGTCAATATCGCTATTTTCTTTAATCTGTATTACTATGATTTAATTGATATTCATTCAACAAATTGATTATGAGTAAATCATCAACTAATTTAACCATTAAAGATATAGCTAAATTAAGTGGCGTCAGTAAATCAACGGTTTCACGAGTGATTAATCACGATCCTATGGTGAAGGAATCAACTCGCAATAAAGTGATGGCAATTGTTGAACAATATCAATTCACTCCTTCTAAATCAGCAAGAGCAATGCGCGGTTATGGGAATAAGGTTATCGGTATTATTGTCACACGCCTTGATTCAATATCTGAAAATCATGCAGTGCAAAGTATGTTGCCGATTTTTTATGCTAATGGCTATGATCCTATAATTATCGAGAGTCAATTTAGTGCCGCAAAAGTTGCCGAACATCTGACGATGTTAAGAGAAAAACAAGCTGATGGTATTATTGTGTTTGCTTTTACGGGATTGGACAGTTCATTGTTAACGGTTTGGCAACATAAATGTGTGGTGATTGCTAGGCCATTTCCGGCTTATTCTTGTATTTGTTATGATGATATTGGTGCAGTAAACAAAGCACTAACTTACTTATATCAATCAGAAAAACATAAAAAAATAGGTTTTATTGGTGTTGATAAGCAAGATCAAACTACCGGTGGTTTACGTTATCAGGCCTATATTGATTTTTGTACTACCTATAAAATTCAAGCCAACGCCGTACTTGGTAATTTAAGTTATTATTCTGGTTATGAGCTTGCCGAATCGGTGTTAGTTCATTCACCAACAGCGATAGTTTGTGCTACTGATTCGATTGCTTTAGGCTTAAATAAATTTTTATCGGAAAAAAATATTAATAATATTGTTGTTATTAGTATCGGTAGTAGTGAATTGCTAAATTTCTTATTTTCTCAAACGATAACGGTTGATCTTGGTTTTGATAAAGCTGGCATCTATGCGGCAAACGAGCTATTACTGATGTTAGAAAAACAAGTAAACGCTAAAATTATTACTGTTCCATCCCAACTATTGAAATAACTCACTGTGTATAACATTTAGCTGTGATTATCTGAATAATGTGAGGTTTATCACAAAAAGGGAACGTTCCCATTTATTTAAATAGTCATTCCATTTATGCTTAATCTCTATCAAATTATGATCGAAATGATTTAACTAAAAACCAAAATATTGGCTTAAATTGAAAATAAGGAGACTTAACAATGGCGAAAGCACCTAAAGTTTCAGCCGCATCAATTATGCAACTAATTGAGCTGGTTGGCGGAAAAGAAAATATTGCCAGTGTCACCCATTGTTTAACCAGATTAAGATTTGCGCTTGCTGATCCGAAAATAGCCAATGTTGACGCTATTGAAGAATTACCTTTTGTCAAAGGTTGCTTTAATAACGCCGGGCAATTCCAAGTTATTATTGGCACGGATGTTGACCGTTATTATAAATTACTCACTGAACAGTTAAATATTGATGAAGCGACTAAAGAGCAAACCAAAGCCGCAGCTAAACAAAATATGTCGTGGTTTGAACGGTTAATTTCAAACTTAGCTGAAATCTTTGTGCCATTGTTGCCTGCTTTAATTGCTGGTGGTTTATTACTTGGCTTGCGTAATGTGATTGGTGAAATGCCAACTATTGACAATAAACCTCTAATACACACTTTCACTTGGCTGATACCAATTAACAATTTCTTATGGTTACCGTGTGAGGCTATCTTCGACTTCTTACCGGTAGCCATTTGCTGGTCTACGGTGAAAAAAATGGGGGGATCGCCGGTTTTAGGTATTGTTTTAGGTATAACGTTAGTTTCACCACAATTGATGAATGCTTATAATTTGGGTAAGGTTATTCCTGAAGTCTGGGATTTTGGTTGGTTTACCATTGCTAAAGTGGGTTATCAAGCACAAGTTATACCGTCAATTTTTGCTGGTTTAGCTTTAGGATGGATTGAAACACGCCTTCGTAAAATTATTCCTGATTACTTAAATTTAGTGATTGTACCAATCGTTGCCTTAATGCTATCAGTCGTCTTAGCCCACTTTGTTTTAGGGCCTATTGGACGCATGCTTGGCAATGGGATTGTTTATGTGGTTAAGTATTTAATGACAGGTGATTATGCCTTTATTGGTTCAGCTATTTTTGGCTTCTTCTATGCACCTTTGGTTATTACTGGTATTCATCACACCACATTAGCTATCGATATGCAGATGACTGAAAGTATGGGTGGCACACCTATTTGGCCAATTATCGCCTTATCCAATATCGCCCAAGCATCAGCGGTGGTTGGTATCATCTTAATAAGTAAAAAACATAATGAACGAGAAGTCTCTATTCCTGCGGCAATATCTGGCTATCTCGGTGTGACAGAGCCAGCGATGTATGGTATCAATTTACGTTATAAATTCCCGATGTTTTGCGCCATGATTGGTGCCGCTTGTGCCGGATTAATTTGTGGTTTATATGGAGTGTTATCTAATAGTATTGGCGTCGGTGGATTACCCGGTATCCTATCGATAAAACCAGTCTTCTGGTCGATTTATGCCTTGGCTATGTTGGTAGCCATTGTGGTGCCAATCGTATTAACCGCCATTGTTTACAAAATAAAACAGAAAAAAGGCACGTTAAATATCCGATAACGGTTATAAATAGGGGATTTTCTACGGTTTTAACCGCTGGTGAATTTGAATCTACTGATTAAAAATAAAGAGCAAGCGATGAATAAAATAGCTATTCCATGGTGGCAAAACGGTACCATTTATCAAATCTATCCTAAAAGTTTTCAAGCCAGTCAAGATCAGGCAACCGGTGATTTGTTAGGTATTATCAGCCGATTAGATTATCTAAAAAAACTCGGCATTAGCGCAATTTGGTTAACGCCGATTTACCCATCACCGCAAATAGATAACGGCTACGATGTTGCCGATTATTACGATATCGATCCGGCTTATGGTTCAATAGCGGATTTTGAATTATTAGTCAAACAGGCGCATGAACGTGGCATCCGCATTATGATGGATATGGTGTTTAACCATACCTCAACCGAGCATCCATGGTTTAAATCAGCCTTAGATAAATCTAGCCCTTATCGCTCATTTTATATCTGGAAAGATGCTAAGGCTGACGGTAGCGAGCCCAATAATTGGCGCTCCAAGTTTGGTGGTAAAGCATGGCAATGGCATGAACAATCTGGGCAATATTACTTACACCTATTTGCTAAAGAGCAAGCCGATCTTAATTGGGAAAATCCACAAGTTCGTAACGAAATTAAGAAAGTATGCCAATTTTGGGCAGATAAAGGCGTTGATGCATTAAGACTAGATGTGATTAATTTAGTCTCCAAACAACAGGATTTTGTTGATGACAACAATGGTGATGGTCGACGTTTCTATACCGATGGCCCCAAAATCCACGAGTTTTTACAAGAGATGAGTCGCGATGCTTTCCAACCTAATGATCTCAAAACCGTTGGCGAAATGTCTTCGACCTCATTAGCTAACTGTTTGCAATATGCCTCGTTAGACGGAAAAGAGCTCACTATGACTTTTAACTTTCATCATTTAAAAGTTGATTATCCAAATGGCTATAAATGGGCATTAGCTAAACCAGATTTGCTTGAGTTAAAGAATATTATTGGTGATTGGCAAACTGGGATGCATGCTAAAGCATGGAATGCCATTTTTTGGTGTAATCATGACCAACCGAGAATTGTGTCACGCTTAGGTAATGAAAACCAATATCACCGTGAATCAGCGAAAATGCTTGCTATGTTGCTATATGGATTACAAGGTACGCCATATCTCTATCAAGGTGAAGAGATCGGCATGACCAATCCGCATTTTAATAGTATTAACCAATATCGTGATGTCGAAAGTTTAAATATCTACCAAGAAAAAATAGCTGAAGGGATGAATGAAGCGGAAATTTTAGCAATTTTAGCGAGTAAATCACGTGATAACAGTCGTACGCCTATGCAATGGGATGATAGCTTAAATGCTGGTTTCACAACGGGAGAACCATGGATTGAGGTGGCAAATAATTATCGACAAATTAATGTCAAAGCCGCATTGGCTGATCAGAATTCGATCTTTTACTGCTATCAAACATTAATTAAATTACGCAAAGAGTACCCAATATTTATTTTTGGTGATTATCAAGATTTAACCGCCAATGTTGCTGATTATTGGTGTTACTTGCGCCGCTACAATAATCAACAACTATTAGTGATAACCAATCTAACTGAACAACCTGTTAACTGGCAGTTACCAAAAACCTTACAAGGTACTAATTGGCAAAGATTATTGAGTAATTATCAGCAAGCAACCGCATTCGACTCGGAAATCCAATTAAGACCATACGAAGCATTATATTTATTGGCTGGTGATGATAAATAATAAGCTTTAGTAAAATTGAATGTAAAAAAGCGCCGTTATTAAAATGAGCGCTTTTTATTAATCATTATGATTGATATAAGTGATTACGCATAGTTAGTAAAACCGCTAATGCTTTTTGGCGATTAGGTTGGTCAGGTAATCGCGATGACAATGATGCGGTTTCAATTTTTGCTAATAACGACTCAGCAAGTTGCATAATCTCATCATAGCTTAATTTACCTTGCTTAATGGCTAACAGTTCGTCGCGATTAGGTCGTTTATTGGTAATGGTTCCTTTTGTCATGATTTCGTAGGCAACTTGCAATAACCGAATGGTATGCATCATGTTTTTAGCATCAAAGTCATTGCCATTTTCAATATTATTTTTATAACGTTGTTGATTACGATTGGCGACCCATTGCCAATACGCTTTATAGTCACGGCAATGCGATGAGAAGCCATCACGATTAAAACTCAAATAAGCCATCACAGGGGTGTCGATTTTCACCGAAGATAAACAGAGTTCCGTTGAATCTTCATGCTGAATAATGCCATGATAACCACAACTACCTGACGCATCATAGAAAAGGGCATATAAATCTCTACCATGAGGTATATTAACCAAACCACAACACTGTTGCTGTAAACCATTTTTGGTTAACCAGTTGGTCATTGGATAAGTATGTTGCCCTTGAATGATATAACAAAAATCCAGTACTGTTTTTCGTTTAACTTCCACTGGATTATTAATTTTTTTATTTAACCCTTTAGCTTTTTTTATTTGCGATATTGCATAATGAGCAAATGTTTGTTCGGTTTGTTTAGATAAAAAAAGATCGAGGGTCAACTGCTGCATAATCGGATGTTGATATAAAATACATTCCGAGCTGGAAGCTAACACTTCTAAAATATTAGGGTTATTTTTAAGCAGTAATTCAACAAACCGGCCTAATTCATAATAGACAATATCATTTGAGGCATTACTAATTTGCGGAATGTATTCAAGTCCATAAAATTTTTCTTTTGGTAGATAAAATACCCCTTTGATATCAGTATCGGATGTTTCAGTGGCTAATCCAAAAGCACGGCTACCACTGATAACCTCAAATAAGATTAAATTTTGCCTTTTTAAATCATCAATTGTCATTTGATATTCTTTTCCCTATTGCAAATCCATCAATGTTTTTATGAAAAATTGATCTAATTTAGCTGGTTTAAAATGTCGCTCTGTTATTGGTGCAACCTGTTGCAAAATATCATTCATCGATTGTTCAATAAATAGTAATATTTCAGGATCGATAGCGATAAGTTGTGATTCAGCCATGGTTGCTTTTTGCTCAATAATCTTATTGATTTTGTTACGTAAATTTTCGGGCAATAGCGTCAATAATGGTGCTATTGCCATCGGTGCGATTTGCTGTTTTTCTAAACACCATTTAGCACATAATAGTGGTCTTAACACATAAAATAACTTTTTGACACCAATTTGTTGCCCTTCACTACTTTGCCAAGCACTTTTCGCTATACCTAAATAGTGAAAAATATTACCGCGGGCATTAAAAAATTCTGCGCATAATTGCCATAATGGCTCAGCAATTGCAGCATTTTGCTGATAAATGATTGGTGACTGCAACCACTCAAATGGCGTAGTATTGGATTTGCGAATTAACTGTAACGTTTTTTTCAAATCCCATCCATGTAAATCCAACTCATCGTCGATTGGAAAAGTCAGATGAGAAGCAGGATTATCAATTGATAAATATTTATCAAGTGGATGAATATAAATAAAACGAACATCATAATCACTATTTGGTGAGGGAAATCCCCATGCTCGGCTACCAGACTCACAGGCAAAAATGATATTGATGTTATATTGTTGTTCTAATTCAATAAGTTTTTCTTGTATACGGTTTTGCATTTTCAATAACATCCTTATTAATTTTTATAATAACCATCAATTGAATAAAATTTTTAATCATTCATTTCAGCTATTAATGCGTCTAAATCTTCTTTAATCTCGTCATCAGGTTCGATGATTGCCAATTCTTGTATTGCTATTTTGATATTGTCTGACCATAATGACCGCTCCCAAGCTTTTATAGCATTTAATGCCATAGTTCGATGTCGTATTAGCGGGCTTTTTAAAGCGATTAATAATAAATTTTCACCAACCTCAGGAAAACGATTAAGTTCTTGTAATATCATTAATAATATATAATGTGCATCATCTTCGCCAAAGCCATCATCCAATGTTGGTCCAGTTGCGAGTTTAGCAAAATCATATTGTTGATTAGCTAATTGAATAACTTGTTGGATTCTTGATATTGAATCACTATGCATCAAATCATTCCACTGATCACCATTATATTTTTTCTGATATTCAAATCGTGCTGGCCATGCATCAAAACCATATTGAGAATAAAGTTCTGCTGCTAGCGAAAATTGATTCTCATTGTTAGCCGTTAGGCTTTCTTCAATCAATTCTAGCCATTTATCTTGTTGGATAAACTGATTAGCTTTTTCGATTATTTCATCTTTTATTTGTTCGTGCCAATTAGGCGTATTTTCATCTACCTCTTCAGCAACAAAATTATGTATTAATTTGACCGTTCGTAATATATTCAGATCGACTAAGTTTGGTTGTTTAAGTAGATGAGTTAAATAACTGGCACAAATTTGAGCACCAACATCATAACAATATATATCCTCAGCAGGCCCACCGTTAATTAAAGCTTCTAGAATTTCACCGATTGAGCTAATTAATTCATTATCAATACTCTCTTGCTCTAACACCTTATCTAATTCACCGGCTACTGCGCAGGTATAAGCAAGATATTCATTCATAATGCTATTTTGATAACCAGCTCTTAACAACCAATCTTTGCTTGCTGATGATAATGGATAGTTGGTTAACCGTTCGACGATTTGAATACGTCCCCAACCATCAACTTTTTGGGCTAGTTTCATTAAGGTATTTTCAATATCATTTTCAGATGATAATGTATTTTCTAATGCAATAGCAGAATATAAGCTAAACTCATTATGCATACCGAATAACATAAATAGTTCGGTTTGTTCGGTGGTAAAACAGCCCAATATAGCAATACTAAATTTAATGATTTCACGATCAGGGCTATTAATGGCTAACCAATAGACAAACTCATATAATTTATCAAAATCAACATCAATGTTCGGTATTGCTTCAGCTAAATCATCAATAAAGCTTAATGTCCGTTCAGTGGTGACTAAATTATACAGTTGCTCGATATTTGATTGATTAGGTTGTAGTGTTATTTGTTGAAGCAACATTAGCATGTTTTCTGCACAATTTTGTTCTGTCGATGCGCCGTGATGATTGATAACACCATCCATTGCTCCATCTGCCCATTTGAATTCGTTATTATCCAAAGATTCATCAGGAAGCGTTTGCGCTATCTCTGGTAATTTATCAGCATTTTGATAAGGGAGTAAAAACTGATAAATACTGATTCTATTGTTATCCCATACTATTGGGAATGGTTGCTCTGTTGTTGTGTTTAAATTCGTTGTCATTGTTTATCCTTAAAATATCTTATCGTTATCGTGAATGATTAATTGTTTATATCAAAATGTTATAAATAATTATTAGTTATCATATTATTACCGTCATGATCATCGAGGAAGTTATCCTCGATATTATTTATCCTTTCACACAGACCACTTGTCGTAGTTGATGAACAATCTCAACTAATTCATTTTGTGCCGTCATTACAGCATCAATATCTTTATATGCCATTGGAATTTCATCAATAACATTGGCATCTTTACGACATTCAACATGTGCAGTTGCTTTAATTTGATCTGCGATGGTAAATTTCTTTTTCGCTTCTGTGCGACTCATAACCCGTCCAGCACCATGAGAACAAGAGCAAAAGCTTTCTTCATTACCCAGTCCGCGAACAATGTAGCTTTTCGCTCCCATTGATCCTGGAATAATCCCTAATTCCCCTTTACGGGCAGAAACTGCGCCTTTACGAGTAACAAAGATCTCTTCACCAAAATGATGCTCTTTTTGCACATAATTATGGTGACAGTTAATTGCCGACATATGTGTTGTAAATGGTTTAGTAATGATTTTACGCATAGCTAAAATCACATTGGTCATCATTGCTTCACGGTTAAGTCGAGCAAACTCTTGTGCCCAATGAACGGCATCGACATAATCCTGAAAATGTTCAGTACCTTCTTCTAAGTAAGCTAAATCTCTATCTGGTAGATTTTTTATATGGACTTCCATATCTTTTCTGGCCATCTCAATAAAAAAGCGGCCAATGGCATTACCGACACCACGCGATCCACTATGTAACATGATCCAAACTCGGTTGGCTTCATCTAAACAGATTTCGATAAAATGGTTACCTGTACCAAGTGTTCCTAGATGTCGATAGTTATTGGTATTTTCCAAATGAGGATACTTGTCAATTAACTTTTGAAAACCTGGTAATAATTGTTGCCAATATTGGTCGATCAAAGTCGGTGGATTATGCCAACTACCATTATCTTGTTTATGATTTTTGGGCGAGATACCATGTGGTACCGCTTTTTCTATTTCAGTTCTTAATGGTAATAAATTATCTGGTAAATCTGTTGCCATTAATGATGTTTGTACGGCTATCATCCCGCAACCAATATCCACACCGACGGCTGCAGGAATAATGGCGCCCATTGTTGGGATTACACTACCAATAGTCGAACCTTTACCAACGTGAACATCTGGCATTACAGCAATATGTTTAAAAATAAAAGGAAGTTGTGCAGTTTTGCTTAATTGCTCTTTCGCTCCTTGATCAACGGGTACTCCTTCTGTCCACATCTTAATCGGTTTGGCATTTTCGGTTTGCAATAAATGATATTGAGTCATTTTTAATTCCTTTTCTCTTTTTCATTTCATTTAACAAGTTATCACTTGTTGATAAGTTTAGTTTTATAAAAATATTTTTTATATCTTCATATTAATTATTGCGAAAAGCGTGCCAATTAATAAAAAAAGCTAAAATTATTTTTTAATTATATGTTTTTAAATGAAATAAATTTTTCCTTCATTATTGATTAAAATTTACATGGTTTTTTTTAATGGTATTTTTTATAATTTTAGATATTAATTTATAAAAATAGATAAGTTTATGAAAAAGAATGTGGTGTTTGGTTTTCTCGGAAATGTCCTTGACCAACGAGGCAAAGGTAAACGACGATGGAAGCATTGGCGACCAACCATTGCTTTATGTCATCATGCCGATAAACCTATTTCTCGTTTAGAATTACTTTATTATCAAAATGATTATCATCTACTTTGTGAAATCATTAATGATATTAAACTGTTATCACCACAGACTGAAGTTAGACCAATAGTCATAGACATAGCAGATCCATGGGATTTTGAGCAAGTTTATACTTGCTTATTTGATATTGCCGAAAAATATACCTTTGAGCCTGATAAAGAAGAATATTATGTTCACATTACTACTGGGACACACGTTGCACAGATTTGCTGGTTTTTATTGACTGAATCACGTTACTTTCCGGCCAAATTGCTCCAAATGTCACCGCCACAACCAAAAGATATTAGCGCTAGCAATAATGAGTTAAATGACGATGACATACTAGCAATGACTCCTCGTGGCACAATGAATCAGATTGATTTGAATCTACATCGATATGATAAGATCCTGACTCGTTTCCAACATTATGCATCTCAGGCCACCGATCTTTTAAAATCGGGTATTGCCACCCGTAATCAGCGATTTAATCAGCTAATAGCCGAAATAGAACAAGTTGCTAGTCGATCACATGCGCCGATTTTATTGTCTGGGCCAACTGGTGCGGGTAAATCATTTTTAGCTAAACAGATTTATTTACTCAAACACAATAATCATCAAATTCAAGGGCAATTTGTTGAGATCAACTGTTCAACATTACGCGGTGATGGCGCCATGTCAACCTTGTTTGGTCACGTTAAAGGTGCTTTTACTGGTGCCAATATTGCGCGCACCGGATTACTTAAAAGTGCCGATGGTGGCTTATTGTTTTTAGATGAAATTGGTGAACTGGGGCTTGATGAGCAAGCGATGTTATTAAAAGCCATTGAAGAAAAACAATTTTATCCTTATGGTAGTGACAAACCGATTCAAAGCAATTTTCAATTAATTGCTGGTACCAATAAAGATCTCAAACAGGCTATAGCACAAGGTGAGTTTCGTGAAGATCTTTTTGCAAGAATTAATCTTTGGAGTTATCAATTACCAGGATTGGCGGAAAGAAAGGAAGATATTGAACCCAATATAGATTTTGAGCTAGCCCGTTATGCCAAAGAATATGGCATTCTGCCACGATTCAATCAACAATCCCGTAATGCCTATCTGAAATTTGCCACTTCTCCTCAAGTAAAATGGCAAGGCAATTTTCGTGAACTCAATAGTTCGATTACCCGTATGGCGACATTAGCACCACAAGCCAATATTACATTACAACAAGTTGAGCAAGAAATCGGTCGTTTACAGCAAAATTGGCAGCAAACAACCAAAAGCTATAACGATTTAATTCCAACTGAAATTGATGAATTTGATCGCTGCCAGTTAGAAAAAGTATTAGAAATATGCCAAAACAGCGCCTCCTTATCTGAAGCAGGCCGAGCACTATTTGCTGTTTCAAGAAGCAAAAAACAGCGCAGTAACGATGCTGATCGTTTAAAAAAATACTTAGCTAAATTTGGCCTGAGTTGGGAAATAATACACAGTAATAATTGATGATCTAATAAAAAATAATTTATCAGTTTACATTTTAATAAACTTTAGTCTAGAATACGGCCGCTTTCCTGAATAGTGCTGCTGCAGGAAACAGTAATTATCTTCTCAAATTGAGAGGACGGTATTTTATTGTTTTCTAGGTGGCTATTATGTCTACATTTACCCGTTTACAAAAACGTTTATCCCGATGTGGGATTGAAACTCATTTTAATAATGATATTTATACATTTAATAAACAAAATATTACAGCACAAGTATTATTACCTAATCCGTTACCTTTAGAAGAAAAAGCGGTTGAGCAATTACTCGATTTTGCATCGGTAACAATCCCAAATAGTGATGGCAAAGTTTGCGCTGCAAGGGCTACGCCAGACTTTCATCCTGGTGCGATTGCACCAGTTGGAAGTATTATTGCCACGACTCCTGATTTAATTATTCCTGCGGCGATAGGCACGGATATTAATTGTGGGATGCGCCTGTTTACTACAGGCTTAAGTCTTAATGAGGTGGATGAACAAAAATCAAGTCTCATTGAACAATTGAAACAAGTGTTATTGCACGATGAGCGCGATGTGCCAATTACCCCCACTTCTTTTCAGGCGCTGTTTGATGAAGGTCTTGCAGCTTGGTTAGGAGCTTTACCGCAACAAGGTTTATGGAATAGTGTCGATTTTGAGCGGCTCTCACATGAAATTAGTAAAATTTCTGGCAATGATTTACTTTCGGCGGATAGTCAGTATGCTCCCGAAGCCTTTTTTGAAAAACGGACGATTATTCGTCCGGCAAGTCTGGGCACAGTAGGTTCAGGTAACCATTTTGTTGAATTACAAATTGTTGATGAAATTATTGATCGCCATGTCGCTTATCAATTAGGTTTAAAGAAAGGTGCTATTGTGGTGATGATTCATACTGGATCACGTGATGTCGGTTTTTATATTGGCAAGCGTTGGCAAGATAAAGCCAAAGCATTATGGCCGGTCGATCAAAAATACCCTAAATCAGGTTTATTTGCTTTGACAGACAATCATGCTCAAGAGTATTTGCAAGCGATGGGCGTTGCTGCTCGTTATGCTTGGATAAATCGCATTGTGATCACAGAGCTAGTGCGTAAAACGTTTAGTACACTCTTTAAGCAAGATGCTAGTCAACTATTGGTTGATATCTCACACAATGTCATTTTTCCTGAAAATGGCATGAATATTCATCGCAAAGGTGCAACACCTGCACATTTAGGTGAAATAGCATTGATACCAGGCTCTATGGGCGATTATTCTTATGTTGCAATAGGAAAAGGTCATCCTGATTGGTTATGGTCTTGTTCGCATGGCGCTGGACGAGCTGAAAAAAGGCAAACGATGCGTAGTAAAAAATTGGCCTCTGATAACGCCTTATTGCCATGGCAATGCGTTACTTTAAAACAAGAGCGACTATTTGAGGAAGCGCCTGCTGCATATAAACCGATTACGCCAGTCATTCAAGCACAAGAGAATGCCGGTTTAATCCAAACCGCAGTCAAACTTAAACCGTGGATAACCTTTAAAGTATGATGTGAAAAGATGTCAGTTTCTCCAAAAACTGGCATCTATATAGCGAGTTAATAAAGACAATGACTAATGTCATTATCTTTATTATGTTAGTTTTATCATTTCTGATTTGATTTGTTATTTTAATCAATCATCAATAACCCGTAGCTAAACCATCACCACAAGGATCGATTGCACCGATTAATCTATGATTATCACCAGTAATTAAAATTGCTCAACATAACCTTACTGTATTTTATCGCATCTATTTTCTTATTAAGAAAAATTAAGATGGTATAGACTCCTCAATATTTTTTACAAAATTTGGGGGAAAGTAAAGGAAAGTCTAAAAGATTTTATATAAAGATTAAAATTATAATTAATCGAACAAAAAGTTAAACATGTAAGCATCTTTATGATGAACAAAGTATTTACAATTAAAAATTATCTACAGAGATTACCTGTTTAGATTAATCACTGCTAGGTATAAACAAAATATGATATATTACTTTTTAAGTGATTTTACAAAGTGTTATGGTAAATAATGAATAGTTAAAACAACATCAATTTTATCAATAACATTATTACTCTTAAAACTAATATTCGCTTCGTTAGCCAAAAAATTGTTGATGAATATTTGTAGTTTTAGTAATTTTTAATAACGGTAAATAATATGATAAATTCAATTCATGATATCAATTATATAATTGATAATTTTGGTTTTTCTGGCATAACACTTATCATTTTGTTTTTTATCTGCCTAATTATTAATTGGATTAGTAAAAATATATTTCCTTATTATTTTCGAAAATCAAAGTTAGAAAAATTGGATGAATATAAAGATAAATATATTGAAACTAATAAATTTGATGAAAAAACAAATGTTATAAACAAAATTTTAGAAGAAGAATATGGACGTATTTTATTAAAGGAAAGAAATATCTTTAAACAGAAAATTATAATTTTTTTGTTACATTATAATCTTTGTCGAACAATTAAAGAAGCCAAGAAATTTGCTATATATCTAATATTTGAAGAATCTAAAAAATCTTTAGTATTTAATAAAACCTTTGCTTTATATAGATTTTTTTTTACAACGATACTAGCTATCTTATCTCTGTATTTATTTTCATATGCAAGAAAACAAGCACCACAATTTAATGATGTTTTTGAAATGTATATATGGTTTATATTAATTTTGTTAAGTTATTTTCTAGGTATAGTATTTGTCATGGTTAGTATGTTAGTAATTCAAAATTCAATATCAGTAATGAAGTTAATAAAAAGAAACCCAGAGCACTTTATCATGAAAATATTTCTATTAATAAAATAGCAGAAATTATTGGTACAACAGTAGAGACTGTTGAAAAGATTATTAATAAAGCATAATATCATCATTGAACACATTGATAATGTTTTTGATTAGAAATTATATTTTATCTATCTAATTTGTGCATCTTTTTAGTCTAAATTAGTCTTCTGCTAGAATCATTTAGTTTAATTTAAACAGTTGTTAAGATATCTAGAAATGTTTTATTTCGTACAACTGCATCAGAAAAAATACTATTTGATGAAACGAATGTTACATGTGTTTCAGATCCTTTTAAATAACCATAGTACATGCATCCATTATTGCTAAAGACTTTAGTAAATGACCTATTAATCATAACTCTTTCAATATCGTTATCATCAGCTTTAAAATCACAAATAATATAACAATAGAAATTATTTATGTTGTTAACAATTTTTTTGAGTTTTTCTTTATATTCATCAACCTGATCTATTGCAGAAGTTTTTTCTTTATAATCAATATTTCCTTTTTTGAATTCAACCAAGACAACATCTTTATGCAAATCACTATCTTCTGGGCTATTATACAAAATAAATAAATCAGGTCTTTTTTCTGATTTAAAATCAGAATTACCTCTTCCTATTTCGGAATTGATTCTATTTATTGTTATATCAGATGCTGAGTATATATATGACATAAATTTATCATCTAGGAGCCAAACGCAATTTTCATATAAGTGATTTTTAGCCTTATTTTTTTCAATAACCACACTAGTTTTTTGTGGAAAAAATAAGTTATGCAAAATATCCTCATTGTCGCCTGAATTAGTTAAAGATAATCCTTTTTTTGCTATTAAATCTCTATGAAAAATGTATTTTGCAAGTTCATGTTTATTTTGATCAATCACATGATTAAGTAGTTCATCAATAGAAACGTTAGGCTTTTCAAGTAACGTAGCCAGCCTATCTTCTTTTTCATTTATTTTATTTCTAATTTTAGTAATTATTTCTTTTTCATCAAAATTTATACTATTAACATCAATATTTTCAAAATTAAAATAGCCATATTTTTTCTTTATTATTTCTAATTTTTTTTTATTTTCGTGTACTAGATTAGGCTCGTTTTCGTATACTATTTCTAAACATAAGTTCTTTAGATCTTTTTCAAAATTATTATCCGGGATATTAGATAAC
>NZ_NASN01000015.1:0-55544 GCF_002142015.1 Gilliamella sp. A7 | reverse complement strand
AACATAATCTTTTAATTATTCATAAAATTATTGTTTATGATTGATTTAAAAGCTCATTTAATCTTAATAGAAAATTTTGAGGAAAGGGGTTTTTTAATCAAAAATAACCCACTAATTTTAAAATAAATATAAAAAATAACCTTAATTAATGATTATTCGTTTATTACGCTATCAAATCCAATAGATTGAATATATTGTCATACCAAATTTGCATAATTTTCTTGTACGGAAAATCCTTTGTCAGGATTTTTGCAAATTATTTTTGTATGCCAATAAATGGTATTTATCTTGTTATTAACTTATTAATCAAATGCTTTAGCTAATACGCCTAAACCTTGATAATGATATACATCAGTTTGGTAAGCGATTAAAGCCGATTCACCTTTGTGTAAAATTAATGACTGTGATTCAGTTGATAAGGTGATTTCTCCATCAAGACATAACACAATTTGCGCACTATCTACTTTTTCACTATGCAAATTTTGGTCACTTTTTATGATCTCAAATTTAAAATCATCAACCGGTACGGGAAAATCAATTTTATTATCTTTGATAACTGGTTTAGTTAATAATTGATTTAACGCCATACTTTCAAAATTAGTATTATTAATTAGTTCTAAACTATCAATATATTTATGGGTGAGGCCAGCTCTTAATACATTGTCGGAATTAGCCATAATCTCTAGACCGGTACCAGATAGGTAGGCATGCGGTGTTTTGGCTGATAGAAACATAGCTTGTCCTGGTTTCAGTTCAATTACATTTAATAATAATGGCATGAATAAACCAATATCATCAGGATAATCTTTAGCTAGAGTCTTAATGGTTAAATAGGGTTCGTCATTAAATGTACTGATTTTCATCAAAAGCTGTTTAATTAATGCGGTCTTTGTTTGAGTTGGAAGAGTTAATAAGTATTCAAAAAAATGTTTTAATTGGTCAGGATGACGGTGGTTTTTTAATTGTGATATTGGGATAGTTAAATTGGATAAGGCAATTTTTTCAAACAACATGATAATTTCATCAATAGCACGGAATGAACGCATAGCTTTGAATGGAGTTAATGCATAAATAAGTTCAGGCTTATGATTGGGATCTTTATAATTTCGATTGGGTGCATCACTAGCAATACCTTGTTGGTTCTCTTTTGCAAAGCCAATTTTAGCATTTTCCAATGTTGGGTGAACTTGAATAGATAATGCTTTGTTTGCTGAAAGAATTTTGAATAAAAAGGGGAGTGAACCAAAATGCTGAAAGGTTTTATTACCTAAAATTTGCTGTGGATTGTCTTTTATTAACTTATCAAGCCTTATTTTACCTAGCTTTTCATCAATTGCTAAAGAGCAACCAAGTGGATGCATGCCCATCCAAATTTCAGCCATAGGTTCCGACGTCGGATTGGGAATAGCAAATAAATTGGTTATGCCATCGATACTCCCCCAATCATAGTGTTTGATAGTATTGTCTAGTTTCCATATAGTTTGGTTCATTTTCGCATCCTTTTAAAATTTTTTTCACAGTAATCTCCACCGGATATAACATAACTATACACTTGATATAATAACTTTCAATCAGTAATAAAAAACATTTCAGAATTCAGTTATTAATCTGATTTTTAAGATATTAATTTAAATTTAACAATAAAATTACTTAGATATTATACCAATAAATTAATGCTTATCTTAGTTGTAAATATCATTTATTTCTATCGGCTAAAAAGGGAATCAGCTATTTCATTAACAGTCAGTTTAATCATGATTGTAGATTCTGTTTTGGCAATTGGTTTTAATAATATTCGCCTTTGAAATATTACTATTTTGTTCAAATAAAAAAGGGTATAGATAGAGTTATTTTTCTTAATGACTTTATAATTATGATAAATCCCAATAGCTATTTAACTTTAAGCAATCATGCTATGGTGAATAGATCACAAAATTAAATTATGAAATGATTAGTCCGTTTAGCAAGATTTATCACTTTAAAAATCATTTTTCACTAACAAGTGAAAGCTTTAATTAATATGGTTTTGGTTGATTTATTCTTGAATATCTAAAAATATTAAAACATTTTGAAACTAACAAATAGAAAATTGCTGATACATGTAATCATTATTTAAAGAGACAATTAATTATTTAATACCAATATGTTGTTATTCATTGATTAATTTAGCTTCGTCATAAATAAGTAGGAACTGTATTTTACAGGCAATTAAGTATATAATGCCGAGCTAATTCATTTAATCATTAGCAAAAATACAGAGTTATGAAACCTTCAATTATCAGTAAGTTGGAAACGCTACAAGAGCGTTATGAAGAGGTTCAAGCATTACTATCTGATGCAGCGGTTATAGCCGATCAAAACCGATTTCGTACCCTTTCAAAAGAATATGCACAGTTAACCGATGTGGTTAAATGCTTTGCTAATTGGAAGCAAACACAAGAAGATATTGAAACTGCCAAAATGATGCTTTCTGATCCGGAAATGAGTGAAATGGCTCAAGAAGAATTAAACGAAGCATTAAGCCAAGTAGAGCAGCAAGAAAAACAATTACAAGTTCTATTGTTACCTAAAGATCCAAATGATGATTATAACTGTTTTGTTGAGGTGCGGGCTGGTACTGGTGGTGATGAAGCGGCTATTTTTGCTGGTGATTTAGCGAGAATGTATACTAGATATGCTGAATCTCGCAATTGGCGTGTCGAAATCATGAGTTCAAATGATGGAGAACATGGCGGATATAAAGAAGTTATTATGTTAGTAAGTGGTGATGGTGTATATGGACAGTTAAAATTTGAATCTGGTGGTCACCGAGTTCAACGTGTACCAGAGACTGAATCTCAAGGGCGGATTCACACTTCGGCTTGTACTGTTGCTGTTTTACCAGAAATTCCAGAAGCTGAAATGCCAGAAATAAATCCTGCAGATTTGAAAATTGATACTTATCGATCATCAGGTGCTGGTGGTCAGCATGTTAATACTACTGATTCAGCAATTCGTATTACCCATATTCCAACTGGAATAGTAGTTGAATGCCAGGATGAACGTTCACAGCACAAAAATAAAGCTAAGGCGATGTCGGTATTAGCTGCCCGTATTCAAGATGCTGAAATGCGTAAACGTCAACAAGAGGAAGCGTCAACCAGACGTAATTTACTTGGTTCAGGTGATCGTTCAGATCGTATTCGAACTTATAACTATCCTCAAGGCCGAGTTACTGATCATCGTATTAATCTTACTATTTATCGTCTAGATGAGGTCATGGAAGGTAAATTAGATATGTTGATTGAACCAATTGTACAAGAATATCAAGCAGATCAACTTGCAGCTTTATCGGAACAGGATGAATGACCTATTTACAATGGCTTAAATCTGCATCACAATCCTTAACCGACAGCGAAAGTCCAAAACGTGATGCTGAAATTTTATTAAGTTTCGTCACACATAAAACACGTACCTTTTTGATGGCTTTTAGTGAAACATTATTAACTGATGATGAACTAATTGCTTTAGATGGCTATTTAAAAAGACGTCAAGAAGGAGAGCCTATTGCCTATATCACTGGAGAAAAGGAATTTTGGTCATTGAAGTTTAATGTTTCAAATTCGACTTTAATTCCAAGACCTGATACGGAAAAAGTTGTTGAATTAGGTTTAGAGTATTTACCTAAAGTCCCTTGTGAAGTTTTAGATTTGGGAACAGGAACTGGTGCTATTGCTATTGCTATGGCCACTGAGCGACCAGATTGTTTATTTACTGCAATTGAAAAAAATAAAGATGCTTTGATTTTAGCCCAAGAAAATGCTAATCAAATAGGCGTAAACAATGTTTATTTCTTACAGGGTGATTGGTATAAACCAATTAAAAATCGTAAATTCTCGATGATAACCAGTAATCCTCCATATATCGAGCCAACTGATATTCACCTATCTCAAGGCGATATTCGCTATGAGCCAAGAAGCGCCTTAGTTTCTGAGGATGATGGCCTTGCTGATATTAAAGTCATTATTCAAGGTGCAACCAAGCATTTAAATCAATACGGTTGGTTGCTTATTGAACATGGCTGGAAGCAAGGCTTAGCGGTGCAAACTATTTTTAAACAACACGGATTTCAATTAGTTGAAACCATCACCGACTATAGTGGCAATGACAGAGTCACCCTCGGTCGTTGGTTTAAACCTTAACTAGGATTAAATTTATGATTAAACAAAAAAGAGTAAAAGTCGGTAATATTACGGTAGCAAATGATTTACCATTCGTGTTATTCGGTGGTATGAATGTGCTCGAATCTCGCGATTTAGCGATGAGAATATGTGAGCACTACGTAACAGTAACCGATAAATTAAATATTCCTTACATTTTTAAGGCTTCTTTTGATAAAGCAAATCGTTCATCAGTTCACTCTTATCGAGGACCTGGATTAGAAGAAGGAATGAAAATATTCCAAGAATTAAAACAGCAGTTAGGTGTTAAAATTATCACTGACGTCCACACGGAAGAACAGTGTCAACCTGTGGCAGATGTTGTCGATGTTATACAATTACCGGCTTTTTTAGCAAGGCAAACTGATTTAGTTGTTGCAATGGCTAAAACAGGTGCCGTAATTAATGTTAAAAAACCACAATTTGTTAGCCCTGGTCAAATGGGTAATATTGTCGAAAAATTTGAAGAAGCAGGTAATGACCAAGTGATTCTTTGTGATCGCGGTAGTTGCTTTGGTTATGATAATCTAGTTGTTGATATGCTTGGTTTTAATATCATGAAAAAAGCCAGTAATGGCTCGCCAGTAATTTTCGATGTTACCCATGCTCTACAATGTCGTGATCCAATGGGCGCTGCATCAGGTGGTCGTCGTGGTCAAGTTACTGAGCTTGCTCGTTCGGGAATGGCCGTTGGTATTGCTGGACTATTTTTAGAGTCTCACCCTGATCCGAGTAGTGCAAAATGCGATGGTCCTTCTGCATTACCATTAGCAAAACTCGAACCTTTCTTAAAACAGATGAAAGCAATTGATGAATTGGTGAAAAGTTTTGAAGAATTAGATACCGAAAATTAAAACAACTGTTTTCAGTTTTATCGAAATCAATTATCAAGAGAAATGTTATACATTTCTCTTTTTTATTATTTACCTGTTTATTAATGTCTTTATTCAGAACTATTATTTTTAGTTGGTACCTTTTGAATTTTTGATTGAAGAATAATTAATTTTTAGCGTGAAAAAAGTAAGGGTAATTTTACTTTTAAAAGCTAAAATTTTATTTTTTTGGTGATTTAGATCACGGATTTAGATCAATTAATTTGCGAACTAAAATATGTTTATGCATTATAAAAATGCATATTTATCCTATTTCAACGTTAAATATGTTTCATAAATGTTGTTCAAATAGCAATTCAAAGTAGTAATACATTCAGTTTGACTTATAAAAACCAATTAAATATTAGGGAATTTTGTGGTCAGTTACACAGTATAATTTTAGGGAAGCAACTATGAATCATAATAATTTACCGATTTTATCTTGTCGTTTTAATCTTTTTACTAAGCTTTTTTTATCTATTACCGTATTAACCAATATATGTCCGGTACAAGCTGAATATACTAATGATTTTATTGATGATGCATCATTAACTGGTCATGTATTTTTCTGGAATCGTGATCGCGAAAGAAAAAATCTTGATGAACATAAATATGAAAAAAATCTCAGACATTCGTCATTTAATACTAATTTAGATTTTAGATCAGGTTATATCGCTGATCGACTCGCTATTGAGTTGGGCGGTTATGGTGCTTGGGAAGTCAGTAATGGTGGTAAAGGGCATCCGAATGAAATTGGTTTTAGTGGTGCAAATACGCGTTGGGATGAAGATTGGAAAAAAGATGTCAGTGGCTTAAGTTTTTATAAAGTTCAACTTAATTTTAAACTTGATGAACTGTTTTGGGTCAAAGCAGGTTATATTCAACCGTCTGGGCAAACTTTGTTAGCTCCACACTGGAGTTTATTACCAGGTACTTATCGGGGAGCAGAAGTTGGCACCGTACTTGATTTTGATGCTGCTGGTGCTTTATCCATGTCCTATATGTGGACAGATAAATACAAAGCGCCTTGGTATAAACGCCTCTATGAATTCAAACGTTGGCAAAAGGGTAAAAAAATCGATTTTTTACACTCAGCCGGCATGAAATATGATTTTAAGAATGATCTTGTACTCGAAAGCGCCTTTGGCCAAGCTCAGAATTATATGAATCAATTTTTTGCGAAAGCTTCTTATAAAACAGATGTGTTAAATAATCCTTTAACCATGAGTTATCAGTTTTATGGTGCTAAAGACCAATCTCATAAAGGCGCCAATGTTTATGATGGTTTAGCGTGGTTACAAGCAGCGACTTTAGGTTACCAAGTTGGTCCTGTTGGTTTACGACTTGAAGGTGTGTCGGTAAAAGCAGAAGGTGAACAAGGGTTCTTTTTACAACGTATGACGCCTGATTATGCCTCATCTAATGGGCGATTAGATGTTTGGTGGAATTCTCGTTCTGACTTTAATGCCAATGGCGAAAAAGCAGCATTTTTTGAGGTGACATATGATTTAGGCCATCTAAATCATTATTTGACTGGTTGGAAAACTGGTGCATCTTATGCTTATGGTTGGGATGCCAAACCAGATTCAAAAGCAAAAAATCAAAAAAATCGTTTAGTAGAATCGGCTTATAATTTTGATTTAGGTTATACAATTCAAGATACATGGGCTAAAGATACTTCATTCCAATTACACTACACTAAATATAACAACCATGAAAATCATATCAACAGCTGGGGCGGTGGTTATGGCAATATTTTCCAAGATGAACGTGATATTAAGTTTATTGTCACTATTCCATTCACAGTGTTTAACGCTCAACAAAAATAGGTAACCGTTATGAAAAAGTTTAAATCAGCTATGCTTGCTACTTCTATAGCAACATTATTAACTCTCGGAGCTATGCAATCGGTTAACGCATCACAAAAAATTGTTGATAGGCTTAGTTCACAACTCCATTTAAATTATCAAATAGTCGATAATAATGCCGTTAATGATGGGGTAGATTGTGCTGCATTAGGTGCAGATTGGGCTGCTTGTAACAAAGTTACTCTAATGCTTAAAAACACTGGTCCAGCAATAACAAGTAAAGATTGGGCAATCTATTTTCATAATATTCGAATGATTTTAGCAGTAAATAATGAACAGTATAAAATAACCCATATAACTGGCGATTTACATAAATTAGAACCAACAGAGAAATTTACCAATATTCCCGCCAATTCAGTAGTAGCTATCCCAATTATTGGTGAATATTGGCAGATCAGTGAGAGTGATGTCATGCCTCGATGGTATGTGACTTCAACTGATGCTAAACCTAAAATAATTACCAACACCAATACTGATTCAGATAATTTATCGGCATTTGTGGCACCATTAGGTGAACAATGGAAGATATCACCTAATGACCATAATATATTAATGACCCCCGAAAACCGTTATCAACGTAATAATGATATTCAAAAAATTGATGCTAATTTATTAAAAGGTCAAATTTTACCAACACCAGTTAAATTAACTGTTGGTAAAGAAACCATTACCCTAAATCAAAGTGGTGTTAATCTTATACTTAATGACTTAGCAAAACCGAGCCAATTAGTGTTAGCAAATCATTTCCAACAATTAAATATTGCGGTGACAAAGCAAGGATTTAAAGTCAATGCATCAATTGAAAAAACTGCATTTGAAAAAGGTGTAAATGGCAGTTATAAGTTAGATATAAGTCCACAGGGCGCTACTATCATAGCATTTGATGAAAGTGGAATTTTTTATGCTGTAGAATCGATATTATCGTCAATCACAGTTAGTAAACCGCAAATTATTAACACACTTTCAGTTGAAGATGCGCCTCGTTTTGAGTATCGAGGTATGATGCTAGATATCGGTCGAAACTTTAAAAGTAAAAAAGCGATCTTACAATTACTAGATATGATGTCAAAATATAAAATGAATAAGTTCCATTTTCATTTAAGTGATGACGAAGGTTGGCGCATAGAAATTCCAGATCTACCTGAACTTACCGATTTTGGTAGCAAACGTTGTCATGATTTAACTGAAAAGCAGTGCTTATTACCCCAATTAGGTTCAGGTCCAGATAGTAATAATAATGGTAGTGGTTATCTTAGTCGTGCAGATTATATTGAAATAGTCAAGTATGCCAATGACCGATTCATTGAAGTGATCCCTGAAATAGATATGCCTGCACATGCTAGAGCAGCTATTTTGTCAATGGAAGTGAGATATCAACGCTTAATGAAGCAAGGAAAAACCGAAGCAGCGAATGAATATCGATTACTTGATCCTACTGATACTTCGAATACTACTACAGTGCAATTCTACAATCGCCAAAGTTATCTAAATCCATGTTTAGATTCTTCGAAAAAATTTGCTAATAAAGTTATTAGTGAAATTGCCAAAATGCACGTTGAAGCTGGACAACCGATTTCAACATGGCATTTTGGTGGTGATGAAGCTAAAAATATTCACTTCGGCAACGGTTATCAAGATATCCATGCAGCTAAAAAAGAGGCGGGTAAAGGCTTAATAGATCAGAGCGTTGAAGATCATCCATGGGCAAAATCACAAGCGTGCCAAACTTTTGTTAGTAAAGGTGTTGTAGAAAATATCGAGCATTTGCCAAGTTATTTTGCTATCGAAGTAAGTAAAATCATTAAAAATAATGGTATTAATCGCATGCAAGCTTGGCAAGATGGCGTAAAATTCGCTACCAATGCCAAAGCTTTTGCCACTGATGATGTTGTTGTCAATTTCTGGGATAACTTATATTGGGGAGGATACGATTCAGTCAATGAGTTTGCCAATAAAGGCTACAAAGTGATAGTTTCAAATCCTGATTATGTTTATTTAGATATGCCTTATGAAGTTAATCCTAAAGAAAGTGGCTACTATTGGGCTTCACGTTTCAATGATGAACGCAAAATATTCAGTTTTGCACCGAATAATTTACCGCAAAATGCTGAAACTTCGTTTGATCGCAATGGTGACGCTTTTGCAGCCAAAGGTACCATGGATTGGCCAGGAGCCTATGGATTATCAGCACAAATCTGGACTGAAAATATTCGTACAGAAGATAAAATGGCTTATATGACCTATCCAAGATTGCTTAGTGTTGCAGAGCGTGCATGGCATAAAGCTGATTGGGAAACTAATTATCAAAAAGATCGCGAATTTGAAAAAGGTAAAACAAAATATGTTGATCAGCAAAAACTGCTAAATGATTGGAATCAATTTGCTAATTTAATTGGCCAACGTGAGTTAACTAAATTAGATCTTGCTGCTATTGACTATCGTTTACCATTGCCTGGCGCCAAAATTGAAAACGGTAAATTAATTGCTAATGTTGTTTTTCCGGGCTTAACTATCGAATATTCGACAGATCAAGGTAAAAATTGGCAGGCTTACAATGGCCCTGTAGCGATAAATAACAACGCTTCGGTTTTGCTTCGTACTGTAACGGCTGATCATAAACGAACTAGCCGTGTTGAACAACTAAACTAAATGTTAACACTATTCTTATCCGTCTGTTGGCGGATAAGAATAGTCATAAATAATAGCTGATTATTTATTAATGAATGGTCTCGCTAACGTCATCTTCATCGAATTGTTCATCACTACCATCTTCAAAATAGGTTCCCCAACCGTCATAATTAACACCAAATTGGTTTGCCAGAGTTATAATTTCGGCGATTTGAGCATTAATTAATTCCGCATTTAACGGACTTTCCGTAATAATATCAAAACCAATTACCACATTACCTGCATCATCAACATCTTCATCAGGATCGGTTGCTTCATAGCCTAATTTATAAGCTTCAACAGCAACTTTTTCTAGTTTATCAAAGTGTTGTGATGAAATATGATGTTCAATAATATACAGAGCATGTGGATCACTTCCATCTTCTAAAAGTTCTTGAATAATAGCTAGCGTATCTTGCTGAGCAAGCAGAATTTGATCTTTCATAATATACCTTTTAGTGGTCGTGCAAATTGTGTGGTATATTACACGTTTAAAAATAATTTTCGAGAAAAAAGTGATTGTTGACTTACATTCGCACACAACAGCATCAGATGGAATTTTAACGCCAAGTGAACTGGTCAAAAGAGCTGCTGATAATCAAATCAATATGCTAGCGATTACCGATCACGATACTATCAAGGGGTTGTTAGATGCGAAAGCGACCATAGCACGAGATAATTTGCCGGTTAAATTAATCTATGGGGTTGAAGTGTCAACAATGTGGAAGAATAATGAAATTCATATTGTTGGTTTGAATATCGATATTCAAAATTCTCACTTGCTTGAATTATTAACTGCACAAGAACAAAGTCGTATTGATAGAGCAATCAGTATTAGTGAAAAATTAGCCAAAGTAAGCATAGGCAATGCTTATGAGCAAGCTCAACAATTTTCTAAAGGTGATATTGTATCTCGAGCTCATTTTGCGCGCTTTTTAGTCGCTAATAATTATGTTAAAGATATTAAACGAGCATTTAAAAAATATCTGGGTAAAAGTGGTTATGCTTATGTTCCTGCCAAATGGTGCAGTATTGCTGATGCGGTTAATGCGATACATGCGGCAGGTGGACAAGCGGTTTTAGCTCACCCGACACGTTATGATTTGACCTTAACTAAACTAAAATTATTAATTAGTGAATTTAAATCATATGGAGGTGATGGTATTGAAGTTTCTCAGAGCCGCCAAACTCAAGATGATTTACAGCGATTAGCAAAATTGGCTAATGAATTTAAATTACTTGCGTCACAAGGTTCGGATTTCCATGATTTGCTTAATTATCTTGACCTTGGTAAAACTACACCATTGCCTGGTAGCGTTACACCTATTTGGCATAACTGGATATAATAAACATATTGAACTAAAATAGTATCAATTAGCGCTATAAACCGTGATGAAAAAAAACTTTCCTCACATTATTTTAACCTGCTATCAATAAAGAAGAATATTATGAGCCAAACTTTTTATATTCATCCTGATAACCCACAAACAAGGTTATTAGATCAAGTCGTCAAAATATTAAATGATGGTGGCGTCATTGCATTTCCTACTGATTCAGGTTATTCGCTAGGTTGTTTACTTGATAATAAATATGGTGTAGATCGTATTTGTCAAATCCGTAATTTAGATAAACACCATAACTTTACCTTAATGTGCCGAGATTTATCTGAGCTTTCTTCTTATGCTTTTGTTGATAACACTACCTTTCGATTATTAAAAAATAATACCCCAGGTAAATATGTTTTTATTCTACAAGCAAGCAAAGAAGTACCACGACGTTTGATGAATGAAAAACGCAAAACGATTGGACTGCGTATTCCTGATAATAAAATTGATTTAGCGCTTCTTGAATTATTAGGACAACCTTTAATGACAACTACGCTTATTTTACCTAATGAAAATGAAGCTCAGTCTGATCCCGAAGAAATTGAAGATAAAATTGGTCACCAACTAGATGCTATCGTTCATGGTGGTTATATTAGTGAACAGCCTACAACAGTGATTGATTTAACTAACGATTATCCAGATATTATTCGTCAAGGTAGTGGTGATATTAGACCATTTGAGTAAACTAATTAATAATATATCAATGAGTTATTGAGTTAATAAATGATACCTGAGAAGGTAACAGTGAGGATTATATGAAACAAAATAGATCTGCATTTTCCAAAAAACAACGAGGAGCAGATAAACTAATTGAGCAAGAAAGCGATATCGCTCGTAAAAAAAATACCAAATTAAGCCAAACGTCGAATCGTAAAAGTTCACAATCAGATAATACTGAAAAATTACAAAAAGTATTGGCAAATTTAGGCAATGGTTCACGTCGTGAAATTGAAGCTATGATTGTGGCTGGAAAAATTAGTGTTGATGGTAAAATTGCGTCTTTAGGTGATCGTGTAGATGTCAATGCTAGTCCAAAAATTCGTATCAATGGTCATTTAGTTCAGTTAAGAAGTAAAGAAAAAGAGGTTTGTCGTGTTTTAGCTTATTATAAACCTGAAGGCGAAATCTGTTCTCGAAATGATCCACAAGGGCGAGCAACCGTGTTTGAGAGATTACCTCGCTTAAAAAATGCACGCTGGATTAACATTGGTCGACTTGATATAAATACATCGGGTTTATTGCTATTCACAACGGATGGCGAATTGGCTAATCGCCTCATGCATCCACGGCATGAAATTGAACGTGAGTATGCTGTTCGAGTATTTGGTAATATTACCGATCAACAACTTAATCAACTTCGCAAAGGTGTTCAGTTAGAAGATGGGCCAGCTGCATTTAACTCAATTAAACCTCAAGGTGGTGATGGATTGAATCAATGGTTTAATGTCGTTATTACCGAAGGTCGTAATCGAGAAGTCCGTCGTATGTGGGAAGCAATTGATGTTCAAGTTAGTCGCTTGTTACGCATTCGTTATGGTAATATTACTTTACCAAAAGGTTTATCTCGAGGTACATGGATGGAATTAGGTATTGATTCTGTCAATTACTTACGTGAGTTAGTTGGTTTACCAGCTGAAATAAAAAGCTTTACAACCAAATCTTCCTCTGACAAACGTATTGTTAGACCAAAGCGTATTAAACTCAATCAGTCTAGTCGAACTGCTCGTCAAAAAGTGAATAAAAAACCAACACGAATGTAAAATTTTGCTAACCCTTAAATAAAAATGATTATTTTATTTAAGGGTAACATCATCCCGCCAATTAATTTTAAACATTAACCAAAACCACTAATAGCATTTATTGTTAATAATTAATAACAAATAGTAAAAAAAGTAGCAACAAAAGTTAATAATTAGTTAAAAGTTTAGCATAAACTCAACCAACAGTTTTTTAATAAACTGATAAAAATAGCCATTTTTATATAAACATATCAAAAAATGGATATGAAATACTTAAAATAACTAGTAGTAAAAAATAAGTAAAGAAAGGAAGTTTATGCGCAAGATTATTGCTATCTTTTGTATATTTTTATTAACGGCATGCCATACGCGAACAGCTGAAGATGCATTTAAGGAAGGTCGCTATATAGAAAGTATCAATCTTTTAGCTGCCAGTTTGGATGAAAAAGGGCCAGCAAAGTTTGATCAACAGGACGTTAAGCGTCTACAAACTATAGTTAGTAGTGTAATGCAGTTTTATGAAAAAGACCTAAACCACTTCCATCAATATGATTATCCACAAAAAATAGATGCATATAAGCATTTATTAACTATGAAAGAGATATTAAGTCATCGCTTTTATTCTGATCAGATCAGTTTTTTCAATGACAAGTATGACACTAGGCAATTAAAACAAACTCTTGCTAAAGAGTATTATGATTATGGTAATTACATTACTGGCAATGACAGTGAAAGTTATCGAACAAAAGCCGAATTATATAAAAATAGTTTGTCATACGACAATTATAAAAATGCCGCTATTTTATATAAAAATGCCAATACTAAATATATGCAGATGGCAGCCAAAAATTACTATGACCAAGGTAAACAATTCGAACAACAGTTAAATTATAAAGCTGCTGCTCAAGCCTTTAGTCAGGCTTCATCGATATACAAACCACTAGGTAAATATAAAGATAGTGACAAACTTGCGAAAGATAATGACAAAAAATATGCTACCCAGCAGGCTCAAGAGGCTTATCAACAAGCCAAACAACTGGCAATGAATGCGACAAAGCGTTATGAATATCGAGAAGTTGCCAAGTATTATGCGCAAGCAGCATCTATATATCGGCCATATGGACAATATTTTGACGCGAGTTCATTAGCTGATACTTATGCTAAAAAAGGCATAATTAACGTTTATTACTATGGTTCAAACTTCACCGATGAAATAAGAGATAAATTAAGTGCAAATTATATTCAATTTGCCAATTACTCGAGTAGTGCAGAGATAGATATCCGAATTGACTTTAAAAGTGATTTTGTCGTTCTAGATAAATCAGTAACCAACGAAACTAAGATTGAGCAAGTCTTTGATAAATATATTGAAGCAAAAGATAAAAACGGTAATACAACTCAAATCAAAACTTACAAAGATCAACGATATAATTTACAAACAGTAACTCATAGTAACAAATTAACCCTAACTGCTAACATTGAGGTTCACGGTATCTATAGTTATAGCAAATCATTTAAAATTGAAGAAACTTCAGTTAAACATGACTATATTTATAGTGGTAATGTACCTGCCAAATTTCATAATCACAATGATGGCCGCTTAAAATCGAAAGATGATTTATATACTCAAGCCAAAAGAGATTTATTATCCGAGCTAAACTCAAGATTAGACGATATTGCCAAAGATCTTTCATATCTATAATGGACAATTTTTAATAAGGAAAAATAAAATGAGAATTATTATTGCCAGTTTATTAATGTTTTTATTAGTGAGTTGTACTCACGAACGCACATCTCAAAATGCTTATGCTGAAGGGAACTATCTTGAAAGCATCAATCTATTAGCGGCAAAAATAGAGGAAAAAAGTGAAGCAAACTTTAAGCAAACTGATGCCGAAAAACTCAGTAAGCTGGTTAATGATGTGATGAACAAATATGAGGATGAATTAGCCAGCATCAATAATACTGATTATAAAAAACGCATTGAAATCTATGAAAAACTGTTAGAGATGAATAAGCGTTTAAGTAACCGTTTTTACAGTACGGAATTAGTAAACGTTTTAGATAAATATCCTGCTGATAGTTTGAGGCAAAACATTGCTAAAGATTTGTATGACCAAGGGGTAAATTTCGAAACCCAAAACGACTATAAAGCTGCAGCTGAGGCATTTAGTCAAGCATCATCAGTATATCAACCTCTAGGTAAATATAAAGACAGTGACAAACGTGCGTATAATAATGGTAAAAAACAGGCTACTTTAATGGCAGAAGAGGCTTATCAGCAGGCAAAAATGCTTTCAGAAATTGCAATGCAACGCCTAGAATTTCGTCAAGTTGCCAAATATTATGAGCAAGCTGTGGATGCTTATCGTCATTATGGACGTTATAAAGATGCTACTTCTTTAGCTAACACCTATAAACGCAAAGGGATAATAAAAGTTTATTGCTATGCTTCCGAATACTGCTCTGAGGTAAAATTGTTACTAAATAAGGATTATGTCACCTTTGTTTCTTCTCCAGTTGGTGCTGATCTCAAAATTAAAATAACTGTTGATAAAGAATATGACAGTACAAGATCACAGATTGACATACCAAACACCCGAAAAGTATTTGATAAATACATAGAACATATCGATGCTCAAGGGAATAGGATTCAAATCCCAACGTTAAAAGATGAAACTTACTATACGAAATTGGATACTAATAACAATAGTTTAAGTCTAGAGACAGTAGTAAGGATGGAAGGAATTATTGACTTTTCTGACACTATCTATGCAAGAGCTTCAAGCTATTATGAAAATGATGATGATTTACTACCAGTAGCAAAAAGAGAACTGATCACTAAATTAAAATCATTGCTAGAAAGTACTGCTCAAGATCTTTGTTCCCTTTAATGGACAATTTTCAACAAGGAAAAACATGATAAGAATTATTATTGCCGGTTTATTAATGTTTTTATTAATGAGTTGTACTCACGAACGCACATCTCAGGATGCTTATGCTGAAGGGAACTATCTTGAAAGCATCAATCTATTAGCGGCAAAAATAGAGGAAAAAAGTGAAGCAAACTTTAAGCAAACTGATGCAGTCCAGCTGCGTCAGTTAGTCACTGATGTAATGAATAAATATGAGGATGAATTAGCCAGCACCAATAATACTGATTATAAAAAACGCATTGAAATCTATCAAAAACTGTTAGAGATGAATAAGCGCTTAACTAACCGTTTTTACAGTGCGGAATTAGTGAACTTTTTTGATAAATATCCTGCTGAAAGTTTGAGGCAAATTATTGCTAAAGATTTTTATGATTATGGTAAATCAATCACAGGTACTGATTCTGATAGCTATCATACAAAAGCTGAGTTATATAAAAGTGGTTTGTCTTACTACAGTTATAAAAATATTGCTACTTTATATAAAAATGCTAATAGCAAATATATGCAGATTGCCGCTAAAGATTTCTATGATCAAGGTAGAAATTTAGAAAAACAGAAAGATTATAACGCTGCGTCTGAGGCATTTAGTCAAGCATCATCAGTATATCAACCACTAGGTAAATATAAAGACAGTAATAAACGCGCTTATGATAATGCTAAAAAACACGCTACTTTAATGGCCGAAGAGGCTTATCAAAAAGGAAAAATGCTGGCAAAAGGCGCTGACAAACGCTCAACTTTTCGTTCAGTTGGCGAATATTATAGGCAAGCCGCAGACGTATATAGTCGTTTTGGACGTTATAAAGATGCAGCTTCTTTAGCTGAAAAGTATCTTGATAAAGGTTTAATATCGGTTTATTTTCATTCAGACGATCACTGTTCTGATGTAAGCTCAGCTTTTTCTGCTAATTATCTCTCCTTTGTCAGTTCTCCATCTGGTGCAGATATCATAATTAATGTGACTTGTAATAGCCGTTATTATTCCCCTCAACAATCGTATAACATGGAAATAAAACGCGAAAAAGTATTTGATAAATATGTAGAACAGACCGATGCTCAAGGGCATACAACTCAGGTCGAAACTTTTAAAGAAGTGTCTTACAACGAGTCAACCAGAACTTATCGCAATAGCTTAACATTATTGACTGAAATAAGCATTACAGGACTTATTAATTCAAGTAGCTCATTTACTATAGAAAAATCTTCAGAAAAATATGAGGTTCATTATTGGGGGGGAGAGGTACCTTCACATGTACATGACTATAACGAAGGTGTTTTAGAATCTCCACATGAATTAGAACAAAGAGCTAAAAGCGAACAAAGTGCTGAATTAAGATCAATACTTGATAGTATTGCTCAAGATCTTTCATACCTATAAAGGAAAACTTTATGAAAATTAAAAAATTAATGAAAATTAGTTTGGCTTCTTTATCAATATTTTTATTAGTTTCTTGTGCGCACTAACGCACATTTCAAGAAGCATACGCTGAAGGAAGTTATATTGAAAGTATCAATTTATTAGCGACAAAAATAGAGAAAAAAAGTGAAGCAAACTTTAAGCAAACTGATGCCGCACAGCTGCGGCAGTTAGTTACCGAGGTGATGAATAAATATGAAAATGAATTAGCTAATACCACAAAGAGCAATGATGAACAACGTCAAGAAACATATGAGAAATTATTAGAGCTTAATCAGCGTTTGAGTGATCACTTTTACAGTTCCGAATTAGCATTCTTTTTGGATAAATATCCTAGTGAACGTCTAAAACAAAATATTGCTAACTTTTATACTCAACAAGCAAATGCTATCCCAACTAATTCTGCTGGTGATTATGAAGAAAGAGCAGCGTTATATAAAAAATCTTTAGATAGATATTACGATAAAAATATCGAAAAAGCCTATATTCATGCTGATACTAAATATAGGCAGCTTGCGGCACAAATATTATACAATCTTGCTAAACAGGAAATACGGAGTGGTGATTATCATGCAGCGCTAGCTTGTTTTAGAACTATTAGTTTTATTTATAAGCCATTAGGACATTACAAAGATACTGAAAAATTAACTCTTTACTATGAAAAAAAAGCAAGAAAAAAAGAAGCGTTTGATTCTTATTCTCAAGGTGAAAAAATAGCTAAAAATGCGACTCAAAGTTATCAATATCGACAAGCAGCAAAAGATTATCAACATGCCGCGAATACTTATGCAAAGTATGGTAATTATCGAGATTCGCAACAAAAAGCAATAAGCTATGCTGACCAAGGTAAAAAAAGATTATATGTGACTGGTAATACAAATTCATTTTCTAATTTTGTTGAAGATTATTTCAAAAATGATGATGCTATTATATTAGTTAACAACAGCAGAAATAGTGACATTACTATTAATCTTAGCGAAGAAGAGAGATATTCGGATGATGGTGGTTCAGTAACAAATGACACTAAAAAGAATGGTGAAAAAGAATATAATTTACAAACTGAAACATTAGTAAATAATTATAGTTTAAACCTTAGCGTAAATATTTCTGGATTAAGTGGTTATTATGACAGATTTTCAGCTGAAAAAAGTTCAAGACAAGTTAAGTATACCTACACCGGTGATAAACCTAGTTACGAATTTGATAGTACAGACGGTAATTACTATTCTCGTAGTGAATTAAGACAACAAGCAGAAGATGATATAAAATCAAGTCTTAGCAATTACCTTTCTAGGCTTTCTTCAGCAATTCATCAATTATAAATAATAATCAATAAATATAATCCCACTCAGTTATTCTCTGGGTGGGATTTTTATTTTTAAAGATGATTAAATCTCAGTTAAATTTTTAATCAGACAATTATTCAATGCCTAATACCATACGCCCATTTTTGGTGGCAACATTTACCACATTATCTAAATCTGTATAACGACAGCCAGTGACTAATAATTTAAGCTCTTCCCACATATTACCGGTTGAAAAAGGTAACATATAATCACTGACGTTATCTGTTCCAATAGCAACAGGTATCCCGGCGGCAGCAAGTTCATCGACTGGCGTTAATGAATTGCGGGTAGGGCCATGTTCTTCACGGCGCGGGCTATCGATCCAAGCAAATGGGCAAGCAATTACCATCATTTTAGCTTCTTTCATTTTTTGGTAGAGTTTTTGACGATATTCTAAACTATGAGCGGTAATTGAAATACTATGAATAGCCACCACGCGACCATGCATACCATGCTCAATGGTTTTATCAGTAAGTTGCTCGGTTTCGATTTCATCTGATGAGTTAAACTGGTCAACATGGACATGTACCATTTTGCCTAATGCTTTACCGGTTTGCATTAACACATCTAAATGTTTTAATCCCATTCCATCACCATGATCTCGCTCATCTCGACGCGGCAAACCACCAATAATATCTACTAAATCAGCACCTTTATCAAACCAGTATCGGGCTTCTTTATCAATGACTCCTTTAAGAGTTTGATTGACTAATTTAATCGTAATATCGTTTTTATATGTTTCACGAGCTCGTAGCGCACCTCTAATTGCTCGCTCTTCGGCAATCGGATCAATGTCAACAAATGAACCCATGGCAGTAACACCTTGTTCAATCATGCGTTCAACCGCCATGCTAAAATGCCGATAATAATCATCTTCGGTCATTGCTGCTTTCACTTTATCAAGCGTGTCCCATTTTTCAATTAAAGTCTGTTTTTGGTAGACATCAAAACTATCTACAGTGATAGTAAAAGCACGATCAGCATGCATATGTGAATTAACCCAACCACCATTTTGTTTAATTTTGTTCATCAAATATGCTTTCAAGCTCTGATCTCGACTAGTTGATAACATTTGTTTATTATCGGTCATAATGCGCCTCTAAAATTTGGTTACTATTAAGTTTTAATAAAAAATGGATAAAAAAAATCCCCCAAAAAGGAGGATCAAAATAAACCTGTTAGGATATTTCTTATAGCAATGAAAACACAAGTTGTCATGGAAGTTTACACTTTATTATTTTTCCGAAGTGGGAAAGATTTTAATGGATTCATTGTTAAGATCAAGTATTTTAATTTTAAAAATATTTAAATAAATGAAAAGGTTAAAGTATTATTTTTTAGATTTTTCAAACTAAAAAAAGTCTATTTATAATTTCAAAGAGTAAACTATTAAATTACATATGCCTAACTTACTATTTAATAATAAGTATAGTGGTCGAAAAAATGAGATTAGCATGATTATTAAAAGCTGTTTATTCTTAACAGTAGGATTTCAATCATTACAAAACAAGTTTACTTATAAGGGTAGAATATGTCACAACTAAACATTATTGCCACCATTACGATAAAACCAGAGTATCATGAAGCATTTAAACCTATATTTAAACGATTAGTTATCGGTAGTCGAGCTGAACATGGTTGTGTTCGGTATGAGCTGAATCAAAGTATTGAGAATCCCAATATTTATATAGTAGTAGAAACATGGCAATCACAGCAGGCGATTGACTTACATAATACAACGCCACATTTTGTTGAATTTGCTAATTTTGCCAAGGAGCAGGTTGATGGATTATCGATTTGTATAGCTAAACAGGTTGATGTCTAAGCGGATAACTAAATACCAACAAAACCACCGATATTTAATCATATCGGTGGCAAATAAGCTTACATTTTGTCAACGGTTTTAATGCCAAGCATATCTAAACCCGTTTTAAGCGTTTTGGCTGTTAATAAGGCCAGTTTCAATCTGCTAACTTTTAAACTTTCATTTTCTGCGGCCAAAATAGGGCAGTGTTCATAAAAACTTGAAAATAGGGTAGCGATATCATACAGATACGCACAAAGAACATGTGGCGTACCTTCGGCGGCAACAGTTGTGATTGTTTCATCAAATTGATTCAAACGAATTGCTAATGCGCGTTCCTTTTCAGTACCTAAATCGATATGACCATCTAGATTGTCTTCATTGATATTTGATTTTTTAAATACTGAAAGTACACGGGTATAGGCATACTGTAAATAAGGCGCTGTATTGCCTTCAAATGACAGCATATTATCCCAATCAAATACATAATCAGTCGTTCTATTTTTGGATAGATCAGCATATTTAACCGCACCAATGGCAACTGCATCAACCACTTGAGCCAGCTCGGTATCAGAAAGATCAGGATTTTTGCTTTTAATTAATGTTGCTGCTCGCTCAGTTGCTTCATCGAGTAAATCATTTAGTTTAACGGTATCACCTGAACGCGTTTTAAATGGTTTACCATCTTTACCTAACATCATACCAAACATATGATGTTCAAGTTTTAAAGATTCTGGGACATATTTTGCTTTATGTACAATCGCCCAAACTTGTTCTAAATGTTGGTGTTGGCGTGAATCGGTATAATATAAAATACGATCCGCGTGTAGCGTTTCATAACGGTATTTGGCACAAGCAATATCGGTTGTTGCATAAAGATAACCACCATCTCGTTTTTGGATGATAACACCCATTGGTTCGCCTTCTTTATTTTTATACTCATCTAAAAACACAACGATAGCGCCTTCACTTTCAACGGCTAATTTTTTCTGTTTAAGATCGGCAACAATGCCCGGAAGCATACTGTTATAGATACTTTCACCCATGGTATCTTCTAGTGAAAGTGTGACATTGAGTCGTTTATATGTGGCAATATTTTGCGTCATGGTAATATCAACCAGTTTTCGCCACATTTCACGGCAATACTCATCACCACCTTGAAGCTTAACGACATAATTACGGGCTTTTTCAGCAAAGACTTCATCTTCGTCATAATGTTTTTTTGCTGCACGATAAAAAGATTCTAGATCCGATAGATCCATATCGTGGGCCTGTTCGTTTTGCATTTTTTCAAGGTAAGCGATTAACATACCAAATTGGGTTCCCCAATCACCAACGTGATTAGCTCGAATCACATTGTGGCCAAGAAAATTTAAGACTCTAACACTCGCATCACCAATAATCGTTGAGCGTAAATGACCAACATGCATCTCTTTTGCTACGTTTGGTGCTGAGTAATCAACCACAATAGTTTGTGGTTTAGCCGGTAAGGTGATATTCAATTTATCGCTACTTAATGCTACTTCGTTCTGCTCGGCAATCCAACTATTTTTTAAAAAGATATTAATAAAACCCGGTCCAGCAATTTCTACTTTATCGGCAATATCTTCAATATCCAGATGTTGTAATACTTTTTCTGCCAATGCGCGTGGTGGCATACCCAATTTTTTAGCGGTAGCCATGATACCATTTGCTTGATAGTCACCAAATTGAACTTTGGCTGATTGCTTGATTAAAGCATCACAGTTTTTATCTGCACCAGCCATAATCATTGCTTGCGAAACTCGTTGCGTTAATAGTTGTTGAATGTTCACATTGTACCTAATCAATAATCATAAAATGAGGCATATAATACCGACAAACACAACAATTGTCACTGATTGCCTATAATCTTACCGTGTTTTAATTTGTATAAATTTGTATTTATCAACACATCGCTTGTTTACAATTCTATTTGCTACTACTAAACTATTCATCGTTCTCAACGGGGTGCCCTGAAGGGCTGAGAGTGTCAGAAAAACTGACATAACTCGTCGAACCTGAACTGGATAATGCCAGCGGAGGGATTTGAGTTATTATATCTACTCAAACCTTTTGTCTTTTACACATTACTTTGGAGGCAAAATGTTTCGTAAAAACTTTTTACTATCTGTTATATTTTCATTTTCACTATTTAGTCATTTAGCAAATGCACAACAACCAACTCTAACTGTTTATAGTTACAACTCATTTATGTCACAATGGGGGCCGGGTGAAGCAATTAAAAAAGGCTTCGAAGCGCAATGTAATTGCCAACTTGATGTTGTCACATTGGGGGATGGTGTATCTGTTTTAAATCGCATTCGCCTTGAAGGCGACAAAACAAATGCTGATGTTATTTTAGGATTAGATAACAATCTATTAGCACAAGCCAAGCAAGCGGATATTTTAATTCCGCATCAAATTAGTAAACCCGATAACCTCAATACTGATTGGTGGGATGATAGTTTTATTCCTTACGATTTTGGCTATTTCGCTTTTATCTATAATCAAGATAAGATTAAAAATCCTCCTCATTCATTACATGAATTGGTCGAAAACCAAGCTAATTGGAAAATCATTTATCAAGATCCTAGAACCAGCACTCCAGGACTAGGTTTATTGTTTTGGATGAAAAAGGTCTATGGTGACGAGGCGGCAAATGCATGGCAACAAGTGGCTAAACATACGGTCACAGTAACTAAAGGTTGGAGTGAAGCCTATGGTATGTTCTTAAAAGATGAGGCGGATTTGGTATTAAGTTATAGCACATCGCCGATAGCACATATTATTAATGAAAATAATCATAGCTACGCCGCCGCGATTTTTGCTGAAGGTCACTATCGCCAAGTCGAAGTGGCTGGCATCATTAAATATAGCCAAAAAGCTGATTTAGCTCGACAATTTTTACGTTACTTGCTAACACCTGAGATACAACGTCAATTTGCTGAAAAAAATGTGATGTATCCAATTATTAAGACGGATCTACCCGATGCTTATAAGCAAATTAATACCATTGATAAATCGCTAGAATTTACACCGGAAGAGATTGAAAAACATCAAAAAGGTTGGATTCGTGAGTGGCAGTCAGCAATAAGTAAATAGTTAAGTATTATTAATGTTAAAATTCAGATCGTTATTACCAGGTATCAGTGCTGCTAGTTTAATTTTAATCATATTAAGTTCAGCACTTCTCGCTATCTGGAAATTTGCCTTGCAGTCAGGAAATTTAAGCATCTATTTTGATAGTTACATATTGCATATTATATGGATAACTTTTTACCAAGCTGTATTGTCGACATTATTATCACTAATCGCAGCCATATTAATGGCTAAGGCATTATCTTTAGTGGATTTTAAAGGTAAAAAGTTGTTATTGAAGATGATGCCTATTACCTTTATATTACCAACACTAGTTGTTGTGACTGGTTTACTATCGGTTTACGGGCGACAAGGTTTATTATCTAGTGTCTGCCAAATATTACAGATACCATTCTCATTTTCAATTTATGGTTTACAAGGCATTTTATTGGCGCATGTATTCCTGAATTTCCCTTATGCCTGCTGCCTATTTTATCAAACCTTACAAAGCGTACCTATTGAACAAAAACATTTAGCTGCACAATTAAATTTTACCAGTGTAACTTTTTTTAAGATTATTGAATGGCCATTACTGCGTAGACAAATATTACCTATGGCGGCATTAATTTTTATGTTATGTTTTTCAAGTTTTGCCATTGTTTTAGCATTAGGTGGCGGGCCTAAATATACCACGCTTGAAGTTGCTATTTATCAAGCAATTCGTGATTTTGATCTGTTACAAGCAGCATTACTTGCCTGTTTACAACTAGTTTGTTGTATTGCCTTCATTGGATTAATGCAAAAGATAAACAGAATCGATAAAAAATTAACGGTAAACTTTACTCAAACAGACTATCGTTTACCTTTACCCAAAGGATTAAAAATTGTTAGTTCAGTGCTAATTTTGATCGGTGGATTATTTATATTGTTACCTATGCTGACTATCCTGTTTCAAGGTATCTATTTCTTTCAATTCTCATTGTTGACCTTTTCATTACAGCAAGCTTTACTTTTTTCAATCATTATTGCTTTTGGTTCATCAATTATTGCCATGATACTGGGGTTACTATTACTTTGGACCAATAGTCGATTACTGATAAATAGACAACCTCGATTGAGTAATGGACTATTATTAATTGCATCACTTATTCTAGCCATACCAAGTATGGTATTGGCATCAGGATTATTTTTATTACTATTTGACTATAGTAATAATGCCATTTTTATCTGCTTATTGATGATGGTTTGTAATGGATTGATGGCGTTACCATTTATTATAAAAAATCTTGCCGTACCAATGTATGATATTACCGCTCGATATTGGCGACTTACCCAATCACTGAATATTAATGGTTTAACTCACTTTTATCTAATTGATTTTAGAGGGTTAAGAAGAACAATATTAATGAGTTTTGCATTTGCTGGCATATTGTCATTGGGCGATTTTGGTGTAATTGCCTTATTTGGTGGGCAGTCAGTCACCACTTTACCTTATTATTTATATCAACAGATATCGCATTATCATTACAAAGAAAGTATAGTAACAGCGGCAATTTTATTAATTTTATCATTTAGCTTATTGGTTGTTATGGATTATGATCGAACTTCAAAATACTGAGTATCAATATGATAACTTCAACATGCACTTTGTGCTTAATATTGCCGCTAAAGAAAGAGTGGTCATTGTTGGCCCAAGCGGTGCAGGCAAAAGTACATTACTCAGTTTAATAGCCGGGTTTATTTTTCCCAATGGCGGACAAATCATTCTCAATCAGCAAAATGTTACTACCACTTTACCGGGTAAACGACCGGTATCGATGCTATTCCAAAACAATAATTTATTCAGCCATCTTACCGTCGAACAAAATATAGCGTTAGGTATTAAACCATTATTAAAACTTAGCCGAGCAGAACAGACAATAATTGGTGACATATTAGTGCGTGTCGGATTGGAAGGCTTTAACCAACGTTATCCCGAACAACTTTCAGGAGGTCAACGGCAACGTGTTGCACTGGCACGCTGTTTAATACAACATCGTCCAATTTTACTCCTTGATGAACCATTTTCTGCGCTTGACCAAGCATTACGTTTTGAAATGCTGGCTCTTGTTAATCAAGTTTGTAGCGAATTCAACCTTACTTTAATGATGGTCTCGCATTATTTAGATGATTCTCTTAACCACTTCTCACGTTGCCTCGTTATTGATAATGGAAAAATTATTTTTAATGCTGCACCAAATCAGCTTAATGAAAATCAAAAGATAGCGGAGTTATTAGGTATTGAAAGTTAGGATTTTAAGTTGAAAAAGTTGAGGAGAGTTTTTTAAATAATTAAAAACTGTGATTTAGCTGGTTATCTTACTAATAATATTTACAAAATTTAACAATTTAGCCTCAAAAAGTGGTTGCGAGGTTTTTTTATGTCTTTATAATTTTAAACAATTTTCAGTAGGATTATCGATCATTATTTAGTTAATCAAACTAACAATTGAAGATAAAATATCAAATTAAACATAAAGTTAATTGACAGGATGTCGAATATGCATTATAATTTAAAACACCAAACACCAAACACCAAACCTGCTCAACCTATAATTTAATTTCAGCTAATTACCTCAATTCAAGTTTACTTTTTCTCGATAGTTTATCTTTTCACAGAAAATCCAAGTTAATATCTAGTCTTAGTCCATATCAATTTAGCCAAAGAACAAAAAAAACAAAACGCTGTTTAGTTCAGCTTTCACCTGGTGGAGATTTGATAGCAAATACAATGTGTTGTATTTTTTCTTTAACAAATTCTTCATTATTATCCGTTTGTTTATCTCTGGTTAAACCGTTTATTTATATTTTATTTATTTTATGCTTTTTAGGCGTCAGTCAAAAAAGCCTAGCACTTACAGCACATAGTATAAATGTCATTATTGGTAATAAACCGAAAGTTGTCGATATTGAAGGGGCATCGAAAAAACATGGTTTTACTGTTAATGGTGTTTTATATAGTTCAAATACCAATAACTTAAGTGACACACAAATCAATCAGTTTGATGGTAATTTAACAATTAAGGACTTTATTATTAAGGATTATGCAATGGATGATTTAGATGTGACGGCTAATTATGATGATACCGATGGTGATGGCATTCGCAATAACACTCCGTTCACCGTAGAAAAAACAACCTATAGTTGGTTTGATAATAAAGGGATAAAAATCGAAAATAATGAAAAAATAATTGGTTGTGGTAGTGACATTTCCATGCCGTTAACTTTAACTATTACAACGAAAGTAAAAACCTATTCCGAATATGGTGTTCCTAATGAAAGCGAATATGTTGATATCACTCAAAAATATAAAATTATGGCTAAACCTGACATTTGTTATGCAAAACCAAATCAGATGATAACTTTTCCTACTATGACATGGGGAAGTGCCCGTCCAATTGAATACCAAGGTAGGATAGAATGTATTTTGACGGGTTATGCTGATAATGAATTTGAATTATCTTTGGATGAAGATTTTGTAGATCTTAGAGTGACAAGAGGTTGGAATTTTGATAATTCGAGAGTAAGAAATAGTTATTGCGGTGGTGGTTATAATGCGAATGTTTTTGATCCAATTAATGGTTTTAAAGTGTCAGCTTCTCCTCATTTCCCTACCACTGGTTTTCCAGGAGCGAAATTTCAATTAGTTATGACTGGTCATCAAGAGGATTTTGATTATAACGTTTCCGCAAATCCTAAAGATAGTGTGGTTGTTGATAAAGCGGGTAATGTTATGTTGAAAAAAAAACCAATAGGACTGGTGACTATAACCGCGAAGTTCAAGCATAGTGAACAAATACCCGAACAAGTCTATTCCTTTAATTTATCAGGAGTTTGGGCTGTACCACATGGTCAAGGAGATAATCATTATACATATGAACAAATAGTACATTTGTGTGGAGGGGAACAAAATATACCTTCACGGGCAGAAATGTCAAATTCCCCGAATGCACCAGCTTCATGGACGAAATACCCACTGGCATGGGATGCATTTACTCGGACGATAGGTGAGGGATTGTTAAGTGAATGGGGAATGTCAACTAAGTATAGTTACCCGGATTCTGACTGGCCAAGAAGTGGATTACTTTGGTTTTATACAAGAGATCAATATGATGTATCATCAGATATAGCTAAAGGTTTGTCTGATCGGTTTGCTGCTGACGCATGGATTGGGCAAATAGGTGTTTGGGCCTACGCTCAACAACTAAGAGGCGTATGTATTCAATAAGAGAATAATATTAATAAAATACAATGTGGATGAATTTTAGTGATAATTCTCGTAGATGATTTTGATACATGGAGTGAAATACGTTATTAAACAGTCGGTTAAATGTATAATAGTTAATGCATTTTCGAAAATATGGATTTTAGTTAAAAGTACTTATCATTTGAAACTTTTATTTATAAATTATTCCTCATAAAACCATCTTTTTCGGATGGAGGTCGTTATTGGCGTCATATTGGTGGAGGATTATTTAGTGAATCGGGGATGTCAATTAAATATAGCTATCCCGATTCTGACTAGCCGGACAGTGGATTACTTTGGTTTTATCCAAGAGATCAATATGCAGTATCATCAGATATAGCTGCAGGCTTATCTGATCGGTTTGCTGCTGACGCATGGATAGGACAAATACAAGTTTGGGAAAAAATCAGTCTTTACGAGCGGTCTACAAAGAATAAATACATATTTAACTTAATATTACTATTAGAAAGTTTTAGTATAATTGTTACAAATAAAAAGGGTAGTAATGAATTTTATTCAAAAATTAGAAGAACAATCACAATTTGAAGGTGTTTTATGATTTAAAGAAGGGGTGTTTTTACGTGCATATAATCAAGGCGTGTATATATTAACTGAATTGCTAGGTTATCCATTTAAAGTACGGGTAATAAAATTAAAAACACTTAAAAACAAACCGATAACGACCTGTGCATTTCCACTGAATACACTAGTCACTAGCAAAACGGCTATCTAACGTTAATATAACTGAATTTGGGGTAAGTTATCCGTATGCTTATAATCATGAAAGTTATAGTTTGTGGTTTCAGCGACATTGCCATGAAGAAAGCTTTGCGAACGAAAAGGCTATAGCCAGCAGTGAGCCGTTGAAAACACGCGATCGGCGAGAGTTGGCGCTAGCGATTAAAAAATGCACTATAGAGAAAAATACAAACACTATCTTTATAAAATTAAATCAAAAACAAATTAATTATCTTTCAAATTGGCAACAAGGCTGTTATTCGCTTGAAGTAGATTATGCATTTATGCGAAGTTTAAAAAATAAGCTTAATTCTTGATCTAAAAATGGTGATATTGATTATTAACGTAAATCTAATCTATCCAAATTGTTTATATATTATTTAGCCACTTTTTCGGGGGCTTTTATTTGCTCTTAAGGTTTTGTTAATCTGCTTTTGTTAGTTTAGTGACCATTATTAATGGTGAATAATGGTAGCTATGCAAAAGTTAGATAATTCTGTAAGTTTTAATTGGCCTTCATTGATCTATGTAATTTTATTTTTTTGTTACTTCTCTTGCAGTTTGCAACTCTATATTGCTTTGTCTGGACATGCTAATTTTATTGGCTTACGTGATTCAATTATTTACAGCATGATTTGGCTAGTACCAGTATTATTTTTCCCTCGTTATACAAAAAAAATTGCTACTGTTTATGGCATTATAATTGGGGGATTATCTTTAATTTCTATTGGTTATTTTATCATATATCGACAAGAATTTTCACAGAGTGTCTTTTTTGTAATGGCTGAGTCCAATTACAATGAATCACATGAGTTTATCTCTCAATATTTAAGCATTAAGTTAGTTATAGTATTGCTAATTTATATTTTGCTTGGTTTTTTTCTATGGCTTAAAGTCAAACCTATTTATGTTAAAAATATGACTAAATGGTTAGTGTCGATAATCATTGTTATTTATGCATTAATGCCGCTGTGTATTAGTGTTGTAATAAAAAAAATGTCGTTTCAACAAGCAACTCAGCATTTGTTAACGCGTATGGAAACCACAGTGCCGTGGCAATTGATCAATAATTATTTAGCTTATCGTTCACAATTGTCGAATATGGAGAATATTTTAAATCATTTGCAAACATTGCCTAAGTTTGAAAACTTAACGGATGCTAATGGTGATATACCAAGAACATTAGTATTGGTGATTGGTGAATCGACTACACGTAATCGTATGGGGATTTATGGTTATGAACGCAATACTACACCGTTGATAGAACAATTTAAGCAAGATAATCCTGATTTTGTTGTGTTTAATGATGTGGTTTCATCAAGACCTTATACTATTGAAATATTACAGCAAGCCCTAACTTTGGCTGATGAACAAAATCCAGATTTATATCTTAGCAAACCATCTCTTATTCACCTTATGAAGCAAGCTGGTTATAAAACCTTTTGGATCACTAATCAACAGACGATGACAAAACGTAATACGATGTTGACTATGTTTTCTAAACAAGCTGATGAACAGTTTTACATGAATAATGATCGTAATCAAAGTTCACGACAATATGACTCATCGGTATTTGAACCATTTAAAAAAGTATTACATGATCCTGCTGAAAAGAAATTTATCGTCATTCACTTGCTTGGTACGCATATGAAATATGAATTACGCTATCCTCAAAGTACTGATTATCAGCGTTTTAATAATAAATCAGATTTAGCATTTAAACTGGATAATGATAAGTTAAAGGTTTATAACAGTTATGATAATGCGATAACCTATAATGATTTTGTAACAACTAATCTATTTAATTTATTTAAAGATAGTCAACCAAATGGTTTTATGTTGTATTTTTCGGATCATGGTGAAGATGTTTATCAGACCGCTCCGCATGATATTCTAGGTCGTAATGAAAAAGCACCTACTAAGGTGATGTATACTGTACCATTCATGCTATGGCAATCACCCAAATGGCTAGCTAGTCATCCCAATTACTATCAGTCCTATGTGAATAGAAAATTCAGTACTCAAGACTTGATTCATACTTGGTCTGATTTAGCTGGGCTTAGTTATAAATCCTATACTCCAGAAAAAAGTATAATAAATCCGAAATTTGAACAACCAATTCGTTGGATTGGCGATCCTCATGATAAAAAAGGCTTAACTGATTTTGATAAGTTAACTAAATAATAGTGAGTAATTTGCAGATAAAGTTAAGGTGTGATATTGTATATTTATACAGTTATTTTTTTTAATGCTATTACATCTATTATGCGAAAAATTATTCATGTCGATATGGATTGTTTTTATGCCGCTGTCGAAATGAGAGACAATCCCCGTTATCGCAATATTCCTATTGCGGTAGGGGGGGATCCGCGTAAGCGAGGTGTGGTATCAACTGCAAATTACTTAGCTCGTCAATTTGGTGTCCATAGTGCTATGTCCATGGCACAGGCAATTAAGCTCTGTCCTAATCTTAAAGTTATCCCCGGTCGGCATGCTGTTTATAAAGAAGTTTCTACTCAAATTCAGCAAATCTTTAAACGATATACTCAAGCTATTGAAACACTCTCCCTTGATGAAGCTTATCTAGATGTGACTGATTGTAAACTTTTTCACGGCTCTGCCACTTTAATTGCTCAAGATATCCGTCAAGCGATATATAAAGAACTCGAACTCACTGCTTCGGCTGGTGTGGCACCACTTAAGTTCTTAGCTAAAATAGCCTCTGACATGAATAAGCCAAATGGCCAATATGTGATTACACCCGAACAAGTAGGGAGTTTTATTGAGCAGTTACCGCTAAAAAAAATTCCTGGTGTGGGTAAAGTAACTGAGAAAAAGCTAACTGAATTGGGATTGTATACTTGTAAGGATGTGGTCAATTATGACCTAACAAAATTGCTGAATCAGTTTGGTAAATTTGGTCGAATTTTATATGAACGTTGTCAAGGTATAGATGAACGTGAAGTTTGTAATGATAGACAACGTAAATCCGTAGGCGTAGAGCGTACTTTAGTTGATGATATTTATAGTTGGGATGAGTGTTTAGCTCAATTTGATCCGTTATTTGATGAACTCGAAAAAAGATTAAGCAAAGTTCGTGCTGATTTATCGATTGCAAGGCAAGGTGTCAAATTTAAATTTGATGATTTTCAACTGACAACCCAAGAGCATGTCTGGTCAAAATTGGATAAGGATGATCTGATTGAGCAGGCTTATAAAGTGTGGTTAGAAAGACGAAATAATCGAGGTATAAGATTAATTGGTTTTCATGTCACTTTAATAGATCCTCAAGTTGAAAAACAGCTAATTTTCCAATTTTGATTGTTAACTTACGATCAAATAGTTATTTTTTAGTGTTAGGTTATGGTGAGAATAGTTAATGATAAAAGATCTGATTTCATTTTGATAAATCAGATCTTTGGTTGTTATTTTGAATTTATAGCTAAATGATTATTTTAAACTTTGACCATTAGTCTTAATCACATTTTTATACCATTCAAATGATTCTTTTTTATAGCGTTTCATGCTGCCTTTACCTTCATTGTCACGATCAACATAAATTACGCCATAACGTTTTTTCATTTCACCAGTAGTGAAAGATACTACGTCGATAATTCCCCATGCTGTATAACCAATCACATCAACACCATCGTAATCCATCGCTTTTTGCATCGCTTTGATATGAGCACCAAGGTATTCAATACGTGGTTTATCATGAATTTGGTTATCATGTTCTAGTTCATCTATCGCACCAAAACCATTTTCAACAATGAATAGTGGTAATTGATAACGATCATATAAACGGTTAAGAGTATAACGTAATCCTTCTGGATCGATTGGCCATCCCCAGTCACTGCTTTTAATGTATGGATTTTCTACCGCATTTGGTAGCGCACCATTGACGATATTGTCACGATGTTCATTTTTAGCATCAGCTTTTACCACTGTTGACATGTAATAACTAAAGCCGATGTAGTCAACTGTTCCTTGTTTTAAACAGGCTAAATCATCTTCAGTGATGTCAAGTTTGTAACCTTCTCGTTCAAACTCTTTTAATGCATAAGCAGGGTAATAACCACGTACATGTACATCAGGGAAGAAGAAGCGTTGATGCATAGCAATTTCTGATGCCATCATATCTTCAGGATTACAAGAATATGGATAGATTGGCACATGCGAAATCATACAACCGATTTCAAAATCAGGATTAATTTTCTTACCAGCAATCACTGCTTTAGCACTGGCTAGTAATTCGTAGTGTGCCACTTGATAAAGTACTTCTTGTGGATTTTCACCAGGTTTAACTTGCACACCTGAATTAGTCCAAAAGAAGATTGGATTACTGGTATCCATTTGATTATTAATTTCGTTGAACGTCATCCAATATTTGACTTTATTTTTGTAGCGCTCAAAACAACTAATTGCGAAACGTTCGAAAAATTCAACGGTTTTACGATTTCTAAATCCACCATAATGACGAGCAATATGTAATGGAATTTCAAAGTGTGAAAGGGTGATAACCGGTTCAATTCCATTAGCAATAAGTTCATCAAACACATCATCATAAAACTGTAGACCAGCTTCATTTGGTTCTAACTCATCACCATTAGGAAAGATTCGTGTCCAAGCAATTGAAGTACGTAAACATTTCAAACCTAATTCAGCAAATAACTTAATATCCTCTTTATAATGATGATAAAAATCAATTGCAGTGTGATTTGGATAAAATTTACCTGCTTCGATATCTTGAGTGATTTGTCTTGCAACGCCATGAGCACCAGCGGTCATGACATCAACCACGCTCGGTCCTTTGCCCCCTTCATTCCAGCCGCCTTCAAATTGGTGGGCTGCTAATGCGCCACCCCATAAAAATGGTTTCTTAGTCATTTTTGGTTCCTTGTTATTGCTTAATTTCGAATATGATATCGTCAATATTTACGTCTTTATTTTCAGTTAATGTGATCAATTGGTACTGATCAGTATTAACAATAATAATTGGTGTGATTAATGGGTAACCAGCTTGCTTAATTGCTTGTGGATCAAAGCTAATTAATAAATCACCCGTTTTAACTTGTTGTCCCATACTCACATGGTAACTAAATTCATTGTTAGTTAGATTAACAGTGTCAATACCAACGTGAATTAATAATTCTACGCCATTATCTAAAGTTAAACCGATAGCATGTTTTGAACTTTCAAAAACGGCGGTCACTTTACCATTATAAGGTGCATAAACATGGTTCTCAGTTGGTTCTATTGCAATACCTTCACCCATCAATTTCTGAGCAAATGCTGGATCTGGTACTTCACTCAGAGGTAATGCTTTACCGATCATGGGACTAGTAATATTGATTTTATCAAGAACAATTTTTGGCGTATCATTTTCAATTTTTTCATTATTTTGGTTATTTTCATTGGTACCAAAAATTTGTATAAGAATAACTGGTCCAAATAACGCAATTAACGAACCAATGGATACACCGATTACTGAATTATAATGTTCTGGATTAATCGTATTAACAATAGTTAATGGACCAGCTAATGGGGCATAAGCGTAGAAGTAAGGTGTAAAGAAACCGGCGACAATACCACCAATTGATGCACACGCACAACCGTAAATAAATGGTTTTTTGAAGCGTAAGTTAACCCCATAAATTGCTGGTTCAGTAATACCAAATAGACCAGTTACAAATGCTGATATTGATACCCCTTTCATCTCGGAAGAACGTGTTTTGATATAGAATCCAAGTGCCGCACCAACTTGACCGATTACCGCAATAGTTTGATAAGCTTGGAATGAATCTTGACCATTTAGCTTCATGTTTTCTAAAACTATTGGAGTTATTCCCCAATGGACGCCGAATATAACAAGTACTTGCCAGAATGCCCCAATAATAGCACCAGCTAACCATGGAGCAAAATCAACTAAATAGTTGTATCCGATTGATATATAGCGTGCAGCCCCAGCAGTAAGAGGTCCAACTACTAGTAACGTTAGTGGTACCATGATAACTAAACAGATGAATGGCATGAACAATGGTTTAATAATGCTATGTAATCTAGGTTCTAAGAAACGCTCTAAATGAGAGAGTATCCAGACTAAAAACAGTGGTGGTAATACGGTTGACATATAAGTGGTTTCAGACAACGGTAAACCAAATAAATCAAATGTTCCACCTTCTTTAATAAATTTTGCTATCTCTGCCCAGGTCGGTGAAAGTAGTGCTGCACAACATGCTACCGCAATATAGATATTACAACGGAAATGTTGCGATGCGGTAATGGCAATAAATATAGGTAAAAAAGTGAATGGTGCCCAAGAGATAAAACTAAATACTTGACAAGTGTTCGTTTTTTCAAAACCGGGAAAGGCCAGATTAATTAAAATCAAGATTCCTTGTAATATTCCTGCTCCCGCTAACACATAGACAAATGGGGCAAAAACCGCTGACATTGTCGCGATGATACGATTCAAAATACTACTTTTACTATTTACATCAACTTTGTTATTACCACTCATCAATTTAGTAAACGCATTGTAGACTTTGTCAACATTTGTACCTATTACAATTTGAATTTGTCCACCTTTTTCAACTACCGTGATAACACCCGAAAAACTGGCAATTTTTTCTTTGGCATTTTCGGGGGTAGATTGCGTGACGACACGTAAGCGAGTTGCACAACGTGCAACAGAAACAATATTATTTTCACCGCCCAATTCGTTTAATATATCGACTGCTAATTTATCATAATCTCTAATTTTAGATGACATCAATTAAGCTCCTTTCAACAGGTAAGAGAGGCTATATTATTCCTAAAATAAAAATTGTTAATGACCAATTTTATTGTTTGTGATCTAGATCCCGTTTTCTCGCAATTTTGATTTAATAATTAATTTACAGGTATAAAATAAAAACTATTTATAACAATAATAAAGAATAACAAATGTTAAAATATCAAGATGTAGCGAAAAAAATCCAGCAAGCGATTTATCAGCAAAATTTGCCTAAAGGTACGCAGTTGCCTAATATCGAAGGTTTAATTCAGCAATATCAAGTCAGTCGAACCACTATTATTAAGGCACTAAATCGTCTTGAAAGACATGGCGTAATTTATCAAATCCAAGGTAGTGGTATTTTTGTTCGGCAACCCAAAAAACGAGGTTATCTAAATTTCTTAGAAAGTCATGGGTTTAGTGTCGATCTCAATGATTTACCTGGCTCATCGCAAGTATTTAATGTTGATGTTATGCAACCTAATGCCAAAGTTAAAGAATACCTCCAGTGCGAAGATGATGAGTATGTTTATTATATAAAACGGTTGCGTTTGGTTGAAGGTAAAGTATATGGCTTTGAACAATCTTATTATCGAAAAAAAATTGTTTCTTATTTAAATAAAGAAATTGCTGAAAACTCAATCTTTAGTTATGTAAAAGATATTTGTAAGGTCAATATTGGTTTTTCAGACAAATATTTTAAAGCCATAAAATTGGATCAAGATATCGCTCCTTATTTAGGTTTAAATGCTGGCGATCCCGCTTTATGTGTTGAAGAGATCTTTTATACTTCTTCAGGTGAACCTTTCGATTTTTCACAAATTATCTATCATTACGATAATGCGAAATTCTTTGTTCAAAGTCATTCAAAATAGTCTGCAAGATTTCATTTAGTTAATAAATTATCAACCAAATGAAATCTAATCTAATCAATCTTAATTACCTTATAAAGACTTACACTAAATCAGTTGTGCTCGACCTTTTTAAGCGTTTCGAATGAGCCTGATAAGGTTAGGGTGATTTCATATTCAGGTGGTGTATAAATATCAACATTACTATAGTTCTTCATTGAAACCATTTTGAACATCATTTGATCACTACTAGAGTTATTTCTTTCATAAATTGCTTCAGGATATCTTGATTGAATTTCAAGTGAAATAGGTGCACCAACGACATATTGTTTAGCCATTAAACGTTGAACTTTAGTAGTTAATTGGTTTAATAAAAGAGTTTCATGCTCTTTTACTGCAGTTTGAATGGCTTCTGGTGATACGCTATAAGAGATGTCATTATTGACTTTCATTTTTAACTCTTGTGCTTTGGCAATAATCTTACCGATAAGATCGAGTCTATTTATTTTTATTTTTAAAGTGTTATTAACAAAATAACGTTGCTCATTAATTTTGTCTGTATCAATTTGTCTGACAAACGAGCTCTTAATTGAAACATTTGTTAAACCAATATTTTTTAAATCATTCGCGATATTAGTATATTTTTGGTATAGATCTTCTTTTGCTTTACTTTCACTATTAGCGACTGCAGTAATTTGGAATAGATAATAGTTAGTTAACTTCTCTTCTTCAAGCTGAGAAATATCATTTATATTATATTTATCAAGGGCTTTATTTAGATTGATAAAACTGTCATTATCATCAATAGTTAATACAATATTAAGAAACGCTTGATAATGGTTATCTTCTTGATTGTTTTCTTTCGCAATTGTTTTAACACTGTTTTTGTAGTCTATGGTGACTAAATTATCATCGGTGATATTAAGTGTGTTTAGGTAATTTTTTAATTTCTTCATTGTCTCAACGTTAAGATCTGAAGCTTCAGTAGGTGTTGCACCTTCTGTTTCTAAAGTAATAGAAAATTCAACTGTATCAGGTTTTAATTTAATGCTATCAATAATACTTGAATTAATTTGCCCCACAGGAATGAGATCTTTTCCATATTTTAATTGTTGCAGTTCTAAATAAGAGTTACTGACGTTTAACTCGTTATAGTTTGCCTGAGATGGAAATATGGTGCTTATATTGAGTAACAAAATTAATATAAATGTTTTTTTCATTTTATTTCCTTAATTCAGTCTAGAGAAATGGGCTTAAGTAAATTAATGTAGAAAGATAGGAAAAATTATAATTAATTTAATTGAAAAGTTGTCAAATAATTGTAAAAACTTGCAAATATAAAAAAAGCGTCTTACGACGCTTGGTTATTTAATGCCATATTCAGAACGATATGCTTCGACTTGGACTACTTGGTCTTTACGTGATGGATCACGATAAAGATATTGGATCAAATCATCTAAAGTGATAATCGAAATTACGTCACAACTATAAGTTTGTTTGATTTCTTGAATAGCGGATAATTCACCTCTACCTTTTTCTTGACGATCAAGACAGATTAATACGCCAGCAAGTTTAGATTGATTATCTTCTAAAATTCGCATTGATTCACGAATTGCAGTACCAGCGGTAATTACATCATCAACTAACATGACGCGTTGTTGATAAATAGAACTACCAACTAAATTACCACCTTCACCATGATCTTTAGCTTCTTTTCGGTTAAAGCAATAAGGTACATCAACATTGTGGTGCTCGGATAAAGCCACAACTGTAGATGAGACAATTGGGATACCTTTATAGGCAGGACCAAAGATGACATCATATTTTAAATTTGCATCCATTAATGCAGCGGCATAAAAACGACCTAATAACGCCAAATCCTTTCCGGTATTAAATAGTCCTGCATTAAAAAAATAGGGACTTTTCCGTCCTGATTTTAAGGTAAACTCACCAAATTTTAATGCTTGCCTATCTAAAGCAAATTCTATAAATTCACTCTTATATGATTTCATCGATCCTCTCCAATTAATCTTTTAAAGCTTGTTTTTGTGCTTCTATAATGGTTGTAATGCCATTTTTTGCCAGTTCTAATAAAGTTAATAATTCTTCATGACTAAATGGTTCACCTTCGGCAGTACCTTGAACTTCAATGATACGACCATCATCAGTCATTACCACATTCATATCGGTTTCGGCATTAGAATCTTCAATATATTCTAAGTCGCATACCGCTTCACTATTAACAATGCCTACCGATACGGCAGCCACTAAAGATTTAATTGGGTTTTGCTTGATTTTACCACTTTCTAACATCATGTTTATTGCGTCAACTAATGCCACACTAGCACCAGTTATTGATGCTGTTCTAGTGCCTCCATCAGCTTGGATAACATCACAATCTAATGTAATGGTATATTCCCCTAATAATTTTAGGTCAATCATTGCGCGTAATGAACGGGCAATAAGGCGTTGAATTTCCATCGTACGGCCTGTTTGTTTTCCTTTTGCCGCTTCACGTTGAGTTCTTGAATTGGTTGCTCGAGGCAACATACCATATTCAGCGGTTACCCAACCTTGATTTTGACCTTTTAAAAAGCGAGGTACAGATTCTTCAATTGTTGCATTACAAAGTACTTTTGTTTCACCAAACTCGACTAATACAGAACCTTCTGCATGCTTAGTGTAATGACGGGTTATTTTGATTGGGCGGACTTGTTCCGCGGATCGACCAGACGGGCGCATGCAATTCTCCAGCAGTTTTATTTTAAAATTTATCTTTGAACTTATTAAATCATTTAGGAGGACATCAACAAGAAAGCGTTGATGTTTAGCCTAAGCTAAGAGCACATTATACAGAATTTGTGATACAATGCCCAGCAAGTTTTTTATAAATTTAGGACCTATTATGATTTCTAGTATGACCGCATATGCGCGAAAAGAGTTGAACCAATCATGGGGTAGTGCTTCTTGGGAGTTACGTTCGGTCAATCAACGCTACTTAGAAACCTATATTCGTTTACCCGAACAGTTTCGCTCTCTTGAGCCAATTATTCGTGAACGACTTCGTACTCGATTAACGCGCGGAAAAGTCGAATGTAATTTACGTTTCGAATTAGATCCAGCAGCACAACATCAAGAATTGTCATTAAACATTGAACTTGCTAAACAAATATTAACAGCTGGTGACTGGATAAAACGTGAGTATCAAACGGGACAAATAAATCCGCTTGATGTTTTACGTTGGCCCGGTGTCATGTCAAGCAAAGAACAAAATTTGGATACTATTTCGCAAGAAATTTTGGCTTTACTTGAAACCGCCATTGATGAGTTTATCGCCGTTCGGGAGCGTGAAGGTAAAGCGCTTTGTGAATTAATTACTCAGCGCTTACAAGCGATAAGCGTGGAAGTTGATAAAATTCGTACTTGGATGCCGCAGATTTTAGAATGGCAAAAAGAACGATTAAAAAATAAGTTTGAAGAAGCTAATATTGACCTTGATAATTCACGTTTAGAACAGGAAATTGTTATGGTTGCCCAAAAAATTGATGTCGCTGAAGAACTAGATCGGTTAATGACGCATGTTAACGAAACATATTCGATCTTAAAGAAAAATGAGGCAGTAGGTCGTCGACTCGATTTTATGATGCAAGAGTTCAACCGTGAATCTAATACTATTGCTTCAAAATCAATTAATGCTGATGTAACCGCAAGCGCAATTGAACTCAAAGTGTTGATTGAGCAAATTCGTGAGCAAGTACAAAATATCGAATAATTTACTTGTTGATGAATCAGTATTTCGGTATTTTTGCTGTTATTTTGGCATCGCTATTATGGGGCACAACTGGCACAGCAGCCACTTTTGCTCCTACTTTATCTCCTTTATTTATTGGTTCCTTCGCAATGGGCATTGGGGGGATATTGCAATGCGGATTAGCTATTTATAATATCAAGCAAAACCACTCATTATTGACAGCTCATAGCCGTTTTTTAGTTGTAGGAGCCTTAGCCGTGGCTATCTATCCTTTGGCATTTTATTCATCGATGCGTTTATCGGGTGTTACTATCGGTACAGTTGTTTCAATAGGATCAGCACCAATCTTATCAGCCATAATTGAATATATTAGTCGTGATTTCCAAGTGGCTAAACAATGGGTTATTGGTGCTTTATTGGGTATTATCGGCATGACTATGTTAGCATTTTCTGAAAATGCTTCGCTCACAATTGAATATAATCATCTTGGTTTGGGAATTTTATTAGGACTTATTGCTGGTTTTACTTATGCTCTTTACTCATGGTCAGCAAGACAATTAATGTTAAAAGGTATAGATAGTAAAGCGGCCATGGGTGCTACATTTGGTTGTGGCGGTTTATTACTGATTCCAGTGATGTTAATAACGGGAACGTCATTTTTTGCAGCATGGAATAATATTGCAGTTGGCTGTTATATGGCATTGATTCCAATGTTTTTGGGATATCTATGCTATGGATATGGATTATCAAAAATATCTGCCAGTTTAGCAACTACCATTAGCTTATTGGAACCGGTTATTGCTGCAATTCTCGCTATGTTAATTGTTGGCGAATCGCTGTCATTAATAGCTTGGGTTGGTATGTTATTTATCTTTATTTGTTTGATTATGGTTACATTATCAAGTGTAATGAATAATTAAAAACGGTATTATCAATTGATTTTAATTGAACTAAAGACAATAATTTCACTAATCCTAATTATTAATTTGCTGATAACTAAGAATAGATTAATTTTCCAATTTGACTGTCTGTATTCCTATTTAAGCCCTCTAAAAACAACATTGTTTTCTATTTGAAAATCAATTAAATATTGCTAATATAATGATATTATTTTTGTTGTAAATATATAAAAATATTAAAGGATGAAAAGGAATAACTAATATGAAAAAAATGCTTACAAGTGGTTTATTAATTTTATTTTTTGCATGTTCGGTTAATGCAGCTAAATATGATAATGTACCATATGATGAAGTGCTAAAAATTGCCACCGAGCAAAATGATCCAGTTGCACTAAATGAGTTAGGCTATAGATACCTCAATGGGGTAGATGGTGTTGAAAAAGACTATGTTAAAGCGAGAGAATGGTTTGATAAAGCTATTGCACAAGGCAGTGGAACAGCCGAATCCAATGTAGGTACTATGTATGATAAAGGTAATGGCGTTGAACAAGACTACGCTAAAGCGAAAGAGTGGTATGAAAAAGGTGTTGCAAAAAATGATAAGTATGCGCAATTAAATTTAGGTGGCATGTATAAAGAAGGACGAGGTGTTGAAAAAGATCCATTAAAAGCAAAAGAACTACTTGAAAAATCAGCAGAACAAGGTTTGTCTTATGCTCAATCTTTTTTAGGTGATATGTATTTTTTTGGTCAAGGTATTAAAAAAGATGCAATTAAAGCTCGATACTGGTATGAAAAAGCAGCTGAACAAGGTATACCTGAAGCCCAGTTTAATTTAGCTGTCATGTATGAAAATGGCATGGCTGACCTAAAAAAAGATCACGATAAAGCGATGGATTTATTTGAAAAAGCTTGTGAAGGTGGTGTGGAGCATCCAATTTGTCAATAATTTTTGGTTAATTAGAATTTAGTTTTAGTGAGAATTAACTAAACTACAGTTAAATTCAAATGAAAAAGGCGGACCAAGTCCGCCTTTTTCATTTTTTAGAGTTATAAAATCAATCTTCATTAACTAACTGTTTAATATAAAAGAGCTTAAGCTAAACGATGTCTTCTTTTTATCGATTTGAAATACCAATATAATGCGGCATAAGCGATACCCGTTGATAAAAGGTCTGCAGTTGGTGATGCTGCCCAAACGCCATCTAAATCGAAGAATAATGGTAAAATATAAAGTGTTGGTAGTAAAATTAAAAGTTGTCTTGAAAGGCTTAACAAAATAGAAATCTTGGCCATCCCGATACATTGGAAAAAGCTAGTTGTTACCATCTGAAAGCCGACAAAAGCAAATGAAAATGTAGTATAACGTAGTGCAATAGCCGATATCGCCACTAAATCGACATCAGAACTAAACGCTCTAACCAGCACGTCAGGAATAAAGCAACCAAATATAAAGCCAACACTGGTGATAACTGTGGCAATTTTAACTGCATAGATAAACGTTTCTTTCACCCGGACATAATTTTTAGAGCCGTAATTATAACCAATAATCGGTTGCATACCTTGATTTACACCAATGACAACCATGATAATCAATGTAATTAATCGATTAGCATTAGAATAACCAGCGATCGCATCATCACTAGAAACATGTGAAATGGGGGCATAACGGGTTAACTGCCAGTTTATAAAAACAACTACCACGGAGGCGGCAACTTGCATAGCAAATGGTGACATGCCAATGGATAAAATTGCTTTAATGTAGCTAAAATTAAGACTAAAGTTACGACGATATAGCTTTATATTACTGTTTTTACTAATAAAATGTTGCATCACAAATAAAAAGCTTATGAACATTGAGAGTGTAGTGGCAAAAGCTGCTCCTCTCATTCCCCAACCTAAACCTATAATAAAAATTGGCGCTAAAATAATGTTGGCAATCACACTAATAAACATGGTTACCATTGCTTTAAATGGGTAACCGCTTGCGCGCATCATATTGTTATAATTGAATGTTAATGTGATAAAAATACTACCCGGTAAAAATACTTCTAAAAACTCACGAGCATAAATATGGTTGGTTGGGCTTGAACCAATAAAGTGCAAAACAGGATCGATAAAATAGAGTAGTAAGGCTAAAGTGATACCACTAAGTACGGCTGTTAACATAAAAGATGTTCCCGCAACTTTTTCTGCTTTATCGATTTCTCCTCGACCTAAAAATATAGATATTCGACTGGCAGAACCAATACCTACCAGCATGCCAATACCCGCAGCAAGATTCATAACTGGTAAAATAATACCAGCGCCACTTAGTGCTTCACGACCAATCCAATGGCCAATAAAAATTCCATCAATAATGTTATACAGCGTATTCACTGTTGTGCCGATAATAGATGGAAGCGCATATTGCCAAAACAATAAGCTGATTTTTTTATGTTTAAAATCATCATAAATATCGTGTGAGTTTGTCATTTTGATTCACATTGATAAAAGGTTAAAAGTTATAAAGAAGTTTTAGAACAAGGATACGTAAAGTATAAAATTGACTACAACAATATTACTTAGTTTAGCAGAGTTACAAATTGATGATAGCACTTTTTTAGTGCTTTGTTAAAATATACCCCATTAAATTATCGATCCAAATAGGAATCTCCATGAGCGTACAAATTGAGAATATAGTTCTACATAAATTAATTAGAAAAAGTGATACTGAAATTGAACTACAACTTCGTGATTCACTCCTCGGTAATGAACAAGCTGTTGCTAACTTGATTGAAGATATTAATAGAATTTACAACAATAAAAGTAAAGCATATGGTTTATTTAGTAGTGAAAGCCTTTTTGAACAATCACTTAAAGAGTTACGTTTAGGTAATCAAGATTTTCTTAATTTTAGTCAAGAATCAACCAAACAGCTGCGTAATGAATTAGCTAAATATCCATTTGCAGAAGGTGGCACAGTTGTTTTTTGCCACTATCGATACCTTGCAGTTGAATACCTAATTATTGCTGTATTAAATAGTTGCTTAAGCATGTTAGTGAATGAGGAGCTTAATATCTCTGAAACCCAATATCTAGATATCGATCATGCTGATATTATTGCCCGTATTGATATTACTGAATGGGAAACCTCAGCAGAATCAAAACGTTATTTAACTTTCTTAAAAGGCCGAGTAGGGCGAAAAGTATCTGATTTTTTCATGGACTACTTAGGTGCCAGTGAAGGATTAGACGCAAAAGCGCAAAATAAAACCCTTGTTAAAGCGGTAGATGATTACTGTCAAGAGATGCAATTTGACAAACAAGATAAAACTAGTGCTCGTGAAAATGTCTATAACTATTGTCAAGCTCAATTACAAGCAGGGGAAGAGATAGAGCTGAAAAATCTTGCTAATGAATTACCAACAAGTAACGAAAACAACTTTATGGAATTTGTAAAAAATAGCGAATATGATTTAGAAGATACATTCCCAGTTGATCGTAGTGCCTTACGTCAATTGAAAAAATTCTCAGGCAGTGGTGGTGGATTAACCATAAGTTTTAACTCTGACCTATTAGGTGAACGTATAAAATGGGACCCGCAAACTGATTCACTCGTTATTAAGGGCGTTCCACCTAATTTACGTGATCAACTTCAACGCAATAGTGGCTCAAACGAATAATTAGGGGGAAAAATATGAAATACATTGGAGCACATGTGAGTGCAGCTGGTGGTGTGGATAATGCGCCAATAAATGCCTATCAAATTGGCGCTACAGCTTTCGCTCTATTTACTAAAAATCAGCGGCAATGGCATGCAAAACCGCTTGAAACTGCAGTGATTGATAGTTTCAAAAAACGTTGTGAACGATATGGATTCACCAGTAAACAAATTCTACCACATGATAGTTATCTAATTAATTTAGGTAGCCCAGATAGTGAACAATTGGCAAAATCTCGTACTGCTTTTTTAGATGAGATGCAACGTTGTGAACAATTAGGTTTAACGTTACTCAATTTTCATCCAGGTAGTCATTTACAAAAAATTTCGGTTGATGAATGTTTATCCCGCATTTCTGAGTCAATCAATATTACCTTAGATAAAACTAAAGATGTCGTTGCGGTTATCGAAAACACTGCTGGACAAGGCTCTAACTTAGGCTATAAATTTGAACATCTTGCGCAAATTATCGATAAAGTAGAAGACAAAAGCCGTGTTGGCGTTTGTATTGATACTTGTCATGCTTTTGCTGCCGGTTATGATTTGCGCAGCGAAAAAGCCTGCAAAGAAACTTTCGATGAATTTGAAAAAATTGTTGGTTTTAAATATTTACGTGGTATGCATTTAAACGATGCCAAAAGTGAACTCGCCAGCCATGTTGACCGTCATGACAGCTTAGGTAAAGGTACCATTGGTGAAACCGCATTTAAATTTATTATGCAAGACTCACGGATTGATGAAATACCTCTTATTCTTGAAACGATTAACCCGGATATTTGGGCACAAGAAATAGCATGGTTAAAAGAGCAGGAAAAATAATAAAATGCCAAAAAAAATAGTTTCGATATGTTTATTGTTCTTATTGAGTTGCAGCTTTTATGCAATTGGCAATACACAAAAAACACTAGATATATTTGAACTTTTTCCAATAGAACATATGGGGCCTAAATTCTATTTTACATCCGTATCGGAAAAAATCATCTTTAATCCTTATGACAAGGATGGTAGAAGAGAAACTAACATTTTTGAACCAGACCCAACGGATAATTACAAAAAAGAGCAATATTTATTAACTAAAAAAAATCGACAACGTTTTTTATCTGCAAGTAAAATATCAGAAACAGACACCTTATTCGTATATGATTATGTTAAAAATCAATTGTATAGTTTTTCCATTAACCAATTGTCGGCATTTGCTATAAAAGATGTTTATTCAGGCGGAATAGATGAAACTGAATATAATTTCGGATTTGCAATAATGGCTAACCAGCTCCCGCCAGATTTCGATCCTTATAAAACTTCTTTTGTTTATATTGGGGAAAAAAATCCGTTTGCTCAACAGCAACTAACTTTATTAAACTGGCAAGAGAGTAATGACAAAGCTTATGATTATGTAGCTCAAGCTTATGGATTACATTACTACGTAACAAAATGTTTTGCACCATTTGGTTATCCAGCTTGTGAAAGATTAGTGGTTAAAAATAAGAACAATAGCATTCTATTTGATCATGATTATCAAAATGGCGATGCACAGCCAACGCCTTTGAATGGCAAAGATAAAGATCATGAATATAAGATGCAATGGTCAGGAAAACTCTTTAAAAATAAACCATTAGCCGTAATTGGCTTTGTAGATGTTGTTTTTGGCTGTGCAACGATAGACTTTATTGAACCATCTTATAAAAGCTTAACGATAAAATGTGATAATCGCCATTAGGATAACCATCAAAAAATAACTGAAATAATGAGTTAAATTATTAAGAATAAACAACATTCAATGAATAAGAATGAAAATATTAAAAATACTACCACTTTGTTTAACGCTCATATTGAGTTATAGCGTTAATAAGAGTATTAGTCTTGTTTTGATTAATCAATTAAGTCTACTTTTAATTTTCTGCTGTCGCTTTGCCCTAGATCATCGATTACAGATATTTTGTAAATGCCACTTTTGTTAGGAACCCAATCCAGTGTATTTTCAACTGAACTACTACCAAGAAAATTTTTATCGACAAACCAATATAATTTCTTAACTTCACCATCAGCAATCGCATTTAGCACAATTTTCTCATTTTCTTTATTACTTAGCCTTAATTTATAAACAACGTTTTTTAAAGGTGAAGTAATACGTGGAGGAGAACCTATATAATTTTGTGTTATTTCACAATGCGCACTATTAGGTGGTGTTTTTTTGGGAATTCCCGCTTTGGCGAATACTTTAACTAAGTCAGATGACCAATATTCATAAACTTCTACATGTGTATCTTTCGGATTGAAAGGAGGGCAAGCCACTTTATTCGTTTTATTATCAATTACAACAGGACGATAAACTGTATCAATATTAATCGGTGATACACCTGGTATAAACCATGTTTTACCCTTTATCTTACACCATTGCGTGACTAAATTCCCACTAGGTAAACAAATATCGACTTGCGTTAAGTTAGGTGGAATGGTGTTTTTATAACCTTTTTGATTTGGATAATAAGCGGTTATTGAATCAATAATATTGAAAAATAGAGGGGCTGCGGCATTAGCACCAACAAAAGCATTATTGCTATGCCCGTCAAAATTACCCATCCAAACAATAAGGGTATAATTATTAAATCCTCCCGCTGTCCATGCATCTCGAAATCCCCAAGATGTGCCAGTTTTCCAATATATAGGTGTTAAAGATTGCTGCTTTTTAGCTAAAATATCTTCATTGCGTGTGTTTTTTAATAACATATCTAATGTCATGAAACTCGCTTCAGGACTCAATAGGCGTTGACTTAAACGTGGTTGATTATCGGTATTTCTAATCATTCTTAACGGTTGCCAAATACCTTGATTAGCTAACATTGCATATAGTGTTGCTAATTCTTGGGCTGTCACTTCACCTCCGCCGAGAACTAAAGCTAAACCATAGTGATCTTCTGAGTTCATCTCACGAATGTGGGCTTGTTTTAAGAATTGATAAAATGAAGGTTTTTTTAATTTACCGGCAACATGTACCGCAGGAATGTTACGACTGTGAATTAGCGCATCTGTAACAGAGATAGGACCTTTAAAATGGTGATCAAAATTCTCTGGCGTATAAAATCCAAAATCTGTTGCGACATCTTTTAATACTGTTTTAGGATGAATAATACTTTGATCCATACCCAAGGCATAGATAAAAGGTTTTAGTGTTGAGCCTGGTGAACGTTTAGCATCAGTTCCGTTAACTTGCCCTTGAATGCTATGATTAAAATAATCGGCAGATCCAACTAATGCTTTCACCTCCATTGTGTTGTTATCAACAAGTAACACAGAAGTGTTATAAATTCCATTTATTTTATTGCGTTCAATAAATGCTTTGACTTGCTGTTCAATAATTGTTTGTAGATCTATTTTTATTGTAGTTTTAATGACTTGTTGTTCAGTTTTCGGCTTTTGAATTTGTTGTTGAAGTATTTGGTTGGTGAAATGGGGGGCGATAAACGGTAATTGTTCTGGTTGACGCATCATTAGTGGTAAATCAAATAGCACAGCTATATTTTCTTCGGTTTTATAGTGTTCTTGCCAACGTTCAAATAATCGTTGTCTAGCATTAACTAATGCTTCACCTGCAATGCCTTTTTTCTTGTCGATACGATAAGTAGGTGATTGAGGAAGTACTGTCAATGTTAACGCTTCAGGTAAGTTGACTTTATCAGGAGTTTTATCAAAATAAATTAACGATGCAGCACCAATACTTTCTATATTGCGTCCGAAAGGGGCATAATTAAGATAGGCTTCTAAAATGTCATGTTTAGAGTATTTTAACTCTAATTCAATAGCTCTAACTATTTGCAGTAATTTACCAGTTATTGTTTTAGTATTAATTTTCCAGTGCATACGTGCCAGTTGCATAGTAATGGTCGATGCTCCTTGTCGATTACCGCCCCCAATATAAGTTGCCCAAAATGCCCTTATCAAACTAAGCGGATTAAATCCAAAATGATAATAAAACCACTGATCCTCATGTAATAGTAGACCATTAATGATATGTGGAGAAATTTTTTCCAGAGGTGTCCATGTTCGATACCGTTGGTCATTTGCTAAAGTTATGCGCAGTAGTTTGTCATTTTCATCATATAAAATAGTGGAAAAATTTAGCGATTGGTTTAACGGTGGGTTAGGAGTTAAACGAAAGGCTGTTACGATTGAAGAAAGAATAATAAGGATAACAATAATATTCCCAATATACCTAAATTGTTTTACCATTTTATTAATTACACCAATAGTGATATAAAATTAAAAAGCTAATGTTAGTAATTATGCAATAAATACAAAATAGCAGAGGGAAGGCGTTTACCCTCTGCTAGTGGCTAATTAACGAGGTTCAATAATAATTTTATTTCCACCTTTAGATACAGCTTGAATATCCCGATCATACATTGCTTCACCATAAGCTGGAGGTACAGCGTACTGGCCAATATTGGTTGCTTTTATCTGATAATTAAATGTTTGTATCTTATCATTTTTTGTCGAACCATAAATAATGACGCGATCTTCTCTAACATCTGTATAGTCTGGATACCAAGTATATTTACCTATGGCAATTGGGGATATCCACTGTTCTTTAGAATCATAATTATTATTTTCACCTTCATCACTTTGCTTATCATTTTCAGATTCAGCATGATTATTAATCGCTTTTTGTTGAACAACTTCAAAACCACCTGGTAGCATATCAACAATTGCAATGTTGGTTAATCCTTCTTTAGATAATGAACGGACTCTAACGGTTACATTGATAGTATCACCTAATTTTACAGTATCAATTTGCTTACCCTTGTCATCTGTAAATTCACGGTAAATTTCAAGTCCTTTATTAATCGGTTCTTGTTGAATTGAACGATCAAAGCCTTTCTGCGATATTGAATACCATGCAGGCAAATCTTTAGCGTTATGGAAGCTTATAGACTCAATCGAATCATTGAATTTTCCTTTAGCTAACAAGTGTTTCAATTTAGCAATAGTTGCAATTTTTGCCTGTTGATCGTTAGATTTTGTTGTGATAGTAAGATCGTTTTCATCTAACTCATGTGCTTTAATTGCAGAATTATAACTATCTAAAGCCAACATAGTCATAGCAGCCGATTGAGTAGTATAACGTTCCTCATTTAGCATTAACGTCATATTTTCAAGAGCTTGAGCTGGTATATCATTGATTTTATTGTCAAAATGTTTTGCAATTAAATAGATTTTCCCAGCATCAATGACTAATGGATCGTAATAATTGTGATTCCACCATGCTTTATCATAGGCTTTGGACAGATCCTTCCAAATCGGTTTTAAAAGATTATCTGCTTGTTTGTCCATTTTCAGCATTTTGTATGATGATGCTAAATACAACGCCGTAAGATCTGTAGACCAAGATTTGTAATTATGATTTAAATCCTCAATGATTGAAGCAATTTGATTAGTTGTAATGATATTTTGTCTAGTTAGCAAGTAAATAGCATAAGCTCGTAATCGCAAGTTGTAAGGATCAGTTAAATTACTAGCCGCAACTAATTTAAGATATTTATTTGCATTTTCTAGTAGATCTTTTGGTATTACTAATCCAGCATCTTTTGCTTCAAGTAGGAAATGAACTGTATAAAGTGTAATAAATGGATCAACATTGTATGTTGAATACCATAAACCAATTGCGCCTTCACTATTTTGACGGCTTTGTAGTTTTTGTATTACTGCGGTAAACGGTAATGTTTTATCGGTGATCATATTGAATTCAGGATATTTATTGCCAATCACCAATGGTAAAGCACGACTAACAATCTGTTCAGAACAAAAATATTCATAATCATCTAAGTATTCGGTAAGAGCTTTAGCTAAGATCATTGGAGAATAAGAGACGCCAGCATTCTGTTCATTAAATTCTGGATACATCTGTCTAAACCCGGAAAAGGTTTGTGTTTTACCATCCATTCGTCCCATAATCGTTTTTATTCGATAAGGATTAACCGGACGAACAGAAGTACTTACTCGTCTTGTTATCGTTTTATCTTTATAGGTTGCTGTAAAGAGTAAATCACCACTACCTAATTGTTCGGTTGCTTTTAAGCGGAAACTTAAAGTCCCTTCTTTCATTGAAGCTAACTTGACGGTTTTAATTGACTCATCTAAAACAGCTAGATGTGGCGTTGTGGTTAGCTTAACCTTAATTGGGATTTCTTCATTACCGATTTCAGTGATGTTATTTGCAACTAATAAACTTATTTCAAATTCATCGTTTGGCGTGACGAAATAAGGTACATTAGGGCTTAATACAAAGTCATTACGAACCGTAGTAGACGTTTGTGTAACGCCCATTGTTTTCTTACCGACTGTCACAGCCATCACTCTAATTTTTCCACTGAAAAATTCAGGTACTTTGTAATCGAGTTGTTTTTCACCATTAACGTCTATAATTCCGGACCAGTAGGTAACAGGCTCATCAGTCTTACGTTTAAATGGATTCAAATGAGCATTAAGTTTATCATCACTTTCTTGATCACCACCTGGTGCAGATAAAGTTAGTAAACGTTTATATTCAGGTAAGATAAGATCTAAAATCTGATCTGTACTTACTGATAAGGCTTTTTTACGTATAAAGTTTTTAACTGGATTTTTTAATTGATAGCCAGCAACTTGTAATATACCTTCATCAACCGCGAAAACAGCGACACGTTGTTGGCTATTAGTTTTAATTGTGATTGGAATCGTCTCTCCAGGTTTGATTAATTTCGGTGTTTCTAATGTTACCTTCTCCATAAATTTATCATCTGAAACCTTAAATGGAACAATACCATAACTAAGAGGACTCATGAATATTTCTTCTGAATTTGGATCACGAATAAACTGCACATTGATATAGGCATTTCCTTCTACTTCTTTAGGTAAAGTGATTTTTTGTACCGAGCTGGTAGTATTAGTTTTAAACCACTTCCATGCATAAACTTTATCCCTTTCTATAGTGATGATTCCACTTCCGGTATATGGTGCGGTTATCGCTATTTCTATATCTTGTCCCGGTTTGTATTGATTAGCGTCAATTTTTAACATTAATTCACTATTACGATCTAATGAACGTGTTATATTTGCTGATCCGGCTACCGTATATTCGGTTTGATATATTATTTCGTTTTGGTTATTTAACAATTGAAGAATATAGTTACCCGGTGTTTTAGTTGGAATCTGATAAATAGTTCCTTTATTATCAATTTCAAAAGGAATTTGTGAAATTACAATATCCTTCCGTTTAGATTCATACTTATAAACACCTGAAGACTGTTCTACTAACACAGAAAGATATTTTTTCTCAAGGGTAACAAGTTTGAGATTATCTAGTGTAATTTGATCTAGAGTTGGATTTATTGCAATGAGATTAAGTAAACGCTTGCTATCCCGTTTAATATAATTTAATTGACCATCAGATTTTGCTCCAACTAAATAATCAGATGCAGAAATCAAAATTGAATCAGTTGCAGCAACACTACGACCACTATTTGGTTCAAATACATCAGTCAAGAATTTGGCTACATATTGACCTTCAAAGTCTTCAATATGCAAATCAATATCAGCAATCCCTTCTTCATTTGTAAAATTGTCTTCAAGTTCAATTTTGAAATTACTACGATTATTACCTACTCGATAAAAATGATAATCTTGATATTTTTTAAAACTAAATTTTGTTGGTTGTAAATATAATTTACTCTCAACTCGACGCTCTTGGGCTGGGGTTCCAAAGAGATTTTTCGCTGTCACTTTTGCAATTATATCCGATTGATTAATCCATCCTTGTTTGTGTTCAGTTACTATTTGTGCGGTAACTTTAGTTTTATCTGGTTCAAATTCTCGAATAGTCACTGAAGTAGAACCTAGGAAATTTGGTTCATCATTATCCGAATCAATTAAATTTTTATTATCATCAATATATAGATATACATGCCATTGTCCGGTTGGAGAACTTTCCTCTGTTTTAAATGAAATCTCATTAAAACCGTAATCATCAACTTTAATTTTTTTAGTTGTGACATGGTTATTTTTAGCATCAAAAATAGTGGCTACTAAATTAATTCCATTCAATGATTTAGTCCAATCATCTGCTTTAATAATCATCCCTATGTGGAAGGTATCGCCTGGTCGATAGATTCCTCTATCAGAAAATAGATGCGCATGTAGCTCTCCTCGGTCAATTGTTTCGTATTGACCATCTACATCAAAACGAGAGTAATTAAGTTTTCTGTCATAATAGCGATAACCTTTTGAAATCGGCAAAAATGAAATATCTTTATCTTTTTCAATTAAGAATAATAACGGTTTAATACCTTTATAGTAATCTGATAATGGTGGGAAATGGACATGACCTGTGTTATCGGTGATAGAAGTCGTAATTTTAATACCATTGGCACCGAGTATTGAAACTTTAGCACCGCCAACAGGTAACCCACTGTGGATAGATTGCACAAAGAGATCATAAGAGCCATCAAGTGATTTTTTATTTATAATTCCTAAATCTGTCACTAATATGAATCGAGAATTGATATAATCGTAAGATTCTTCATCTTCTATTACATCATCATTTTTGGCATAGAGATTTAATAAAAATACCCCGTGATTAACTTCTTTTCCCTTAACATCTTTGCTAAGGTATGGAGTTAAATCAAAGTCAGAGTAATGAATAGCACCTGATTTATCCTTAATATCTTTTGTAATTGAATATTTTTCAACAAAATTATCACTTTTATAATATTCAAAATTCATTGAACTAAAATCACTTTCATTATCGTAGACTAAATGGTGTAATTGGGATGGAATAACACGTTTGAGTTCTAACTTTATTTGACTAACATTACGAGAAACGACAGGAATCTTTTTATCACCTGATAGCGATAATAGAGAACCAGTAGCAGCAAAATTAAGCAATTTATCAAATTCATTAATTTGCATCAATTTCTCATATTTCTTCTTAAATGTGTAGCCACCATCTGACGTTAAGGATGGATCAACAGTAATAAATATTTGTTGACGTTGATCACCGTTTATTTCAAAACTGAATTGATTTTGATAAGTTCTATTATCGTCAGTCTCAATATATCTAGTTGTTAATTTTTTCGATTTATCTAGGACCGTTTTATCAATAAAATATTTAGTTTTGTATGTGTTATCGATTTTATCATAATATTCTTCACTATATTTGGCGTTTGGATTGGGTAACTGCCAGATTGACAATGCTTTTTGTAAATCACTAGCTTTAACATTATAAGCTAAATTAATTGTGATAATTTGGCGTATTTCATTATTCGACAGTTCAACAAAGGAAATATCAGATGAAGTGATACTAAGATCATATTTATTTGGTATATATATATTTTTCGAACTTTCTGAAGTTGTTGGGGATCCTCCTATTGAAGATGTTACACCCTTTGCAATTTTTAATGATAAATACCTATCCATATCAGCAAGTTCTAATTTATCACTTTTTATATAAGCACTTGTTTTATCTTTATTATAATTAATTGTAAAGTTTACATTTTGGACAAATTTATTTGGCTCATATCTTCCATTTGTTATTTCAAATAGTGATAATTTTAATTTTTTTTCAAAGGTTGCTTGATCGACAGGATGAGAGAATTTTACTTCATAAATACCTTGTTTTTCGTCAGGAACAATAGGATTTTGATATAATTCATTGTTTGTAATTCCAAAAGAAAAGCCGGTTGTATTAAACGTAAAATTATCATCCTTTTTACTTATTAAATTGTTAGAATCAAATAACTTTGAATCATCCAATTTAACCGTATAGGTTTCACCTATTGGCCATGGTTGTTCTGGTTTAAAATAGATATTTACATCGTCATGCCAACTCCAAGTCCCTTTAATTTCAGGTGAAATTTGAATTCCCTCAGTTATTTCCTTACCAATTTTATCTATCGGAGCTGGTGATCGTTTATGTCCAGTAAATTGGATTTTTAAATAAGATTGATTAGGATTAGTAAGTACACCAGATTCTTTAGGCGCATAAAAAGAAATACCATACGTATTAACAATTACGGGAGCTGGCTCAATAGGTTTTGGTTTATTTAAGTACCAATGGTAGGCATAATTACCACTGAAATAGGCAATAATTCCCACAATAACAACACAACCAATAATTAAACTATAGTTATTGAGTCTTTTAATTGATGATTGATAGATATCTTTAGCACGTGGATACCACTTAGGTATCGACCAATTAATTTGACCAATAATCGGGCTTATCAGCCATAATAAGGATCGTAAAACAATTAGTAGAAAAAGTGCAAAATAGAGAATCGCTTCTAGACCGATACATAAGATGCGGTAGGGTAGACGGAGAATGAAACGTATTATATCCATGATATTCCTTATCATCTCAATAAAAATTAATAAAATTTTGATTTTTATTGTATTATCTTCTTGTGTGAATAATTTGGTATTACTAAAAACAAAGTAAATACTTTGGTGTAAGTATAAACTATAAATAAAATTAATTGAATGACTATAGCTCTTTTTAGCAATAAAACCTCTTGCCTTGTTATTGGATAACTTGTAATGTTTTTTGTTGGTCATGTGGATCAAGAAAATCGCTAAGATAACCCAATGTCATCCAATCCGTTTTTTGTTGTTCTTCTAAATTGTTAACAATGGGAACAACTTTTTTAAAGAATAAGATAAGCTATATTGAAGATTTTAATCAACAGATGGTAAGGTTTTATCAACAGGGAAAACATGTAATGAATTTGGTTAAGAGTATAAGTTAACGCTACCAGCATTATATCTATGGATAACTTAATGCACCACTACACGTTGATTTAAATTGTTTTGTTCTACAATAAATTATTCAAACTTTAGTGATATTTGGATTTGAGTGGAAATCATTTGGTTGCCCAACTATTGATTATCTTGCTCAATCTTATAAAAGTTTAATCATAAAGTGTGATAATAGACATTAACTAAGTTATTTTGGTTAATCGATTGTTTATATTTATAAATGACTAATTAAGTTTAATTTACAATATAAAAAAATATTGGTCACAATCAATAATGCGTTAATTAAAAATATTGCCCATTTGATTAAAATTATTATTAAGTGATGAATTAAAGAGAAATCAGATCGAAAATAAAATATTACCAATCAAGTATTAAATATATTTTTTAATTCTAACGAATATATAGAACAACTAAGAGCTTGGATTAAA
>NZ_NASN01000014.1:0-57001 GCF_002142015.1 Gilliamella sp. A7 | reverse complement strand
TAAGTAAAGATGAAGGTGGTCGTCATACTCCATTCTTCAAAGGTTACCGTCCACAGTTCTACTTCCGTACAACAGACGTAACAGGTACTATTGAATTACCAGAAGGCGTAGAAATGGTAATGCCAGGCGATAACATCAAAATGACAGTATCATTAATTCACCCAATCGCAATGGCAGACGGCTTACGTTTCGCTATCCGTGAAGGTGGTCGTACTGTTGGTGCTGGTGTTGTTGCTAAGGTTATCAAATAATTTAAGCTTAACTAAAGAGCATGTTAAATGCTCTTACCAGTTCAAAAAAGGTGCACTTTGTGCACCTTTTTTATTTGCTATCTAATCAATACTATTCGAATAACTGAAACAACTTAACTGATTTCCGCTTACCTGTAGCAAAACTTATCATCCTTTGCACTTTGTTGACTAAAAATAGACTAACTATTCAAATTTTATAAAAATATAGCTAACTAAAATGAACGTTGTGAAGGAAGTGTAAGTTGGTGAAGATAGGTTGTTTTTAAAATTGTTACCTGATTCAATTTAATTTCAATTATTTTTTGTTTACGCCAACTAGAAATAAGTCGGCTTAACGTTTCATAACGGATACCGAGCTTAGTTGCCAATTGACTGCGTGATATTGGTAACACAAAACTTATATCTTGTTTAGAAGATAACGATAATATATAAGCCGCTAAACGCTGTTCTGCCGAGCTGGATGTTAACCAATCGATGTTATTAATTTGTTCGTATAGTTTACTACTAAATTGCACTAACAAGCGTTGCATAACAATAGGATTATTCATACAAACTTGTAATACGCTATTTTTTTCAAGTAATAATAATGAGCAATTAGTTTTTGCTCGAATTGTCATCGGAAAGCGATTATGTGGCATAAACACTGCCGCAATGGCAACTAATTCATAAGGTGAAAAAATTCCAAAAACTTTTTCTTCACCTAAATAAGTATTTCTAAATACCTCGACTTCACCAGCAAGAACCAAAGAACAACCTGAAAAAGGCATACCTTCATAGCTAATTAGCTCACCGGTACTAAATTCCATATAACTAGCATTTTCAAGGATCGGTATTAATGCATCATTGGTTAGCCCATCAAACATTTTTACATTATTTAACCAAATCAAAATCTCATCTTGCGTTGGTATATTTTTGACAAATGTCATAGGGATTACCTAATGATAACTTTAGAATGATTTCAATATAATTGATAATAATTCTTATTTCAATAAATAAAACTTTATTATTAATTGTCAATAACCATATGAAATATAATGTTTTTTGTTAACAATAATAATTTAACGACTTATAACCTATATCATAAGCATTGGCCAAAATAACAATTATATTTTGTTTTGCACTTACTGAAAAACAGGAGAATCTTATGCCAAATAATACTATTCCCCCAGCAGAAGAACTAAATTTAGCTTCATTAATTAAACAAACGGAGCAAGGTATTGCTAGTCGAGTGTTAGCTAAAACATCTGGTGGTAACTTAACCTTATTTGCTTTTGATAAAGGACAAGGAATCTCTGAACATAGCGCACCATTTGATGCGATCGTTATGGTCATAGAAGGGCAATTAAATTTAATTATTGATGGCAAACCAGTTAAAGCTGAACCAGGAACGATAGTAAAAATGCCAGCTAATATCCCTCATGCTGTTGAAGCACCAATACCAGCAAAAATGCTATTAATTATGTTGAGAGAAATCACATTAAAGACTAATTAAACTAAGGATAGACAATGGAACAAATTAAAAAAGAAGCTGGCCATAAATTTCTTGCTCGTTTAGGGAAAACAAGGTTACGCCCAGGGGGAAAGAAAGCCACGGAATGGTTATTTAAACAAGCAGAATTTACGCCACAAAGTCGAGTTTTAGAAATTGCATGTAATATGGCTACGACATCTATTGATATTGCCAAACGATTTAATTGCCATATTATTGGTATTGATATGGACAAATCGGCATTAGCAAAAGCCAAACAAAATGTTATAAAAAATAATGTTAGTCAGTTAGTCGATATACAACAAGCCGACGCTTCCAAATTACCTTTCGCTGATAACAGCTTTGATGTTGTAATTAATGAAGCGATGTTAACCATGTATGCAGACAAGGCGAAAGCTCGACTAATCAACGAATATTTTAGAGTATTAAAACCAGGTGGAAAATTATTAACGCATGACATTATGTTAGTCAATCCAGAAAACTCTCAAGACGTAATGGCACAGATTCATAATGCGATCAATGTTAATGCACAGCCTATGAGTCATGATGATTGGATTAATCTTTTTTCAACTATAGGATTTATCAATATAAAATTAGAACATGCCGCTATGACGTTAATGTCACCACGAGGTATGATTACCGATGAAGGATTTTTGGGTGCAATCAAAATTATTGGTAATGCATTACATAAACAAAATCGACCACAATTTATCCAAATGTTTAAAACATTTAGAAAAAATAAAAAATACCTTAATTACATTGCTATCTGTAGTGTCAAACCGAAATAATAAAAACAATTAGGTATAGTTGAATATCATGACTAAACAGTCTTTTTTTGCTATAGTGGACGTCATTTTATTTAATTTGGATTAATGAAAAACTATGGAATCGATACCTAATTGCCCAGCTTGCCAATCTGAACACACTTACCACGATGGTACTTTTTATGTTTGTCCGGAATGTGCACACGAATGGGATCCAAATCAAGAAACTTCGACAACAGATGAATTACAAGTTAAAGATAGCAATGGCAATTTGTTAGTTGATGGCGATGATATTATTTTGATTAAAGATTTAAAATTAAAAGGCTCATCAACCGTCCTTAAAAAAGGCGCTAAAGCTAAAGGCATTCGTCTAGTAGACGGTGATCACGAAATTGATTGTAAAATTGATGGCATGAAAGTAATGCTTAAAGCCTGTTTTGTTAAAAAGGCTTAATGATTTAAAGCAACATACAACTTTTTTAATATAAGCTAATAAATTGACTTTGTTAGCTTATATCTTTATTTTTCCAGACCAAATCCACAACCTTTAATAAAAAAACAATATTTCACCACCTATAAAAATAAATACTTCTGGTAATCTTAATTTAAATGTGGTATAAAACGCGCGCTATATTTCAGATTATTTTTAGTAAAAATAATAATGAAACATCAGCATAAAATTTAATAATTAATTAACGTTATAACACACACATATCATTACTCTTTGCCGGGGTGCCTTTTACTTAAAGTAATAAGGTCGGATAAAGCGGATATGTGGAGGCATAACCCCAACGTAAAAATGAGGAAATCATGACTACAGTATCAATGCGCGATATGTTACAAGCAGGTGTACACTTTGGACACCAAACTCGTTATTGGAACCCAAAAATGAAACCATTTATTTTTGGTGCTCGTAACAAAGTTCACATCATCAATCTTGAAAAAACAGTACCAATGTTCAATGAAGCATTAGCTGAATTAAACAAAGTTGCTGCGCGTAAAGGTAAAATTTTATTTGTTGGTACAAAACGTGCTGCAAGTGAAGCAATTAAACAAGCAGCAGAAAGCTGTGGACAATACTACGTTAATCACCGTTGGTTAGGTGGTATGTTGACTAACTGGAAAACAGTACGTCAATCAATCAAACGTTTAAAAGATTTAGAAACACAAGCTAATGATGGTACATTTGATAAATTAACCAAGAAAGAAGCACTTATGCGTGCTCGTGAAATGGCTAAATTAGAAAATAGCTTGGGTGGAATTAAAAATATGGGTGGCTTACCCGATGTGATTTTTGTTATTGGTGCCGACCATGAACATATCGCAATCAAAGAAGCTAACAATTTAGGTATTCCAGTCATTGCTGTTGTTGATACTAACTCAGATCCAGATGGTATTGATTACGTTGTTCCTGGTAATGATGACGCAATCCGTGCAATTCAATTATATGCAAATGCAGTTGCTGAAGCAGTACGTTCAGGTCGTGAACAAAACCAATCTCCAGTATCTGAAGAAAGCTTTGTTGAAGAAGCTCCAGCAGCAGAATAATAAACTCAAATATTTTCAGGGTCGATAATATTGTCGACCCATTCTAATGAAAATCATCATAATGGTTAAATAGAGGATTTTAAAATGGCTGAAGTTACCGCTTCTATGGTAAAAGAACTGCGCGAAAGAACTGGCGCAGGTATGATGGAATGTAAAAAAGCATTAGTTGAAGCAAATGGTGATATCGATCTTGCTATCGACAACATGCGTAAATCAGGTCAAGCCAAAGCAGCTAAAAAAGCTGGTCGTGTGGCAGCTGAAGGTGTAATTATTTCTAAAATTTCAGCAGATAAAAAAGTTGGTGTTATTTTAGAAATTAACTGTGAAACTGACTTTGTTGCTAAAGATGCTGGTTTCTTAGAATTCAGTGATAAAGTAGCAACAGCTGCTTTAAATGATCAAATCACTGATATCGCAGCTTTACAAGCTAAATTTGAAGAAGAACGTACTGCATTAGTTGCTAAAATTGGTGAAAACATCGGTATCCGTCGTGTTCAACAAATTACTGGCGATGTAGTTGGTAGTTATCAACACGGTGCACGTATTGGTGTTTTAGTTGCAGCTAACAGTGGTTGTGATGAAGAATTAGTTAAACACATTGCAATGCACATTGCAGCAAGCAAACCAGAATATGTTGACCCTAGCGATGTACCTGCAGATGTGGTTGAGCATGAGCGTAATATTCAAATTGATATTGCAATGCAATCTGGTAAACCTCGTGAAATCGCAGAAAAAATGGTTGAAGGCCGTATGCGTAAATTCACTGGTGAAGTATCACTTACTGGTCAACCATTTGTAATGGATCCAAGCAAAACAGTTGGTGCTTTACTTGCTGAGAAAAAAGCGACTGTTGCATCATTTATCCGCTTTGAAGTGGGTGAAGGTATCGAAAAAGTCGAAGTTGATTTTGCAGCAGAAGTGGCTGCGATGTCGAAACAATCTTAATTGTTTTATTAAAACCGCCTTCATGGCGGTTTTGTTTATCCACAAAATATTTTAAAATGATTGCCAGCTAGTTATGCTAGCTTTTTAAGTAATAAAATAACGAAATAGTGAGATTTCATATGGTAACCCCTTTCTATAAACGTATCCTTCTTAAACTTAGTGGTGAAGCGCTGCAAGGTGATGAAGGTTTTGGTATTGATCCAACCGTTCTTGATCGTATGGCACAAGAAATTAAAGAACTTATCGACATGGGAGTTCAGGTTGCTGTTGTTATTGGGGGTGGTAATCTATTTCGTGGTGCAGGACTTGCTAAAGCAGGCATGAACCGTGTTGTTGGTGACCATATGGGTATGCTTGCCACAGTAATGAACGGTCTTGCTATGCGTGATGCGTTGCACCGAATTGAAGTTAATGCCCGTTTGATGTCGGCAATTCCATTAAACGGCGTTTGTGATGATTATCGCTGGACTGAGGCAATCAGCTTGCTTAAACATGGTAAAGTCGTTATCCTTTCGGCTGGAACCGGTAACCCATTTTTCACAACTGACTCAGCAGCCTGTTTAAGAGGTATTGAAATTGAAGCTGATGTGGTTTTAAAAGCAACTAAAGTTGATGGTGTTTATTCAGCCGATCCCGTAAAAGATCCTAATGCAACACTTTATAAAACACTTAATTACGAGAAAGTGTTAGATGATGAATTAAAAGTGATGGATTTAGCCGCATTTACATTAGCACGTGATCATAATCTACCAATTTGTGTGTTTAATATGAATAAACCAGGTGCATTACGTCGCGTCATTCTAGGCGAATCAGAAGGAACATTAATCAATAATCAGGCTACAGTTAGCTGCTAGTCTTATTTATTTAAAAAGGTTTTTATTATGCTAAATGAGATTCAAAAAGAAGCGCAAGAGCGCATGGAAAAAAGTATTGATGCGTTTCAGAATCATATTTCTAAAATTAGAACTGGTCGTGCATCGCCAAGTTTATTAGATGGCATTATGGTTGAGTATTATGGTAGCCCAACACCACTTCGTCAATTAGCCAATATCGTTGCTGAAGATGCAAGAACCCTTGCAATTACAGTATTTGATAAATCATTAACACCATTAATTGAAAAAGCAATTTTAACTTCAGATTTAGGATTAAATCCGGCATCAGCAGGTACCGTTATTCGAGTTCCTCTGCCACCGCTTACTGAAGAGCGCCGTCGTGATTTAACTAAAATTGTTCGTGGTGAGGCTGAGCAAGGCCGTGTATCGATCCGTAATATCCGTCGTGATGCCAATGATCAAATCAAAGCATTATTGAAAGATAAAGAAATTTCTGAAGATGATGAACGTAAATCACAAGATTTAATTCAAAAAGCAACCGATGCTGCTATTAAAAAATTAGATGCAGTACTTGCTGAGAAAGAGAAAGAATTAATGGAATTCTAATCTATTTCAAAAATTCATAAATATCATTTTGACGCCCAGTTTTATTAAATTGGGCGTTTTTATTTATTTCTTTAACATATTAATACTAGTTGTTATATTTCAAATTCTCACAAATTAGCGATATAATGTTATTAAAGTAACATTATTTAGCTATATTTGTTATTTTTATAACATTACTATTTACAAATTAACAAAATTAACTAGATTTAACATTAATAAAAAATTTAAGGAAACCTTTATGGATTATGCAAAGTATATTGATCATACTTTATTAGCGATGAATGCGACTGAAGATCAGATTCGAAAACTCTGTGATGAAGCAAAAGAATATCATTTTTATTCTGTCTGCGTTAATTCTGGCTATGTACCTTTAGTGGCAGAGTTATTAAAAGGTAGTGATGTAAAAGTATGTTCAGTAGTCGGTTTTCCACTTGGGGCTATGCTTACGTCAGCTAAAGCTTATGAAACAGAAATGGCTGTTAAAGCTGGTGCACAAGAAATTGACATGGTAATCAATGTCGGTTGGCTAAAAAGCAATAATTGGGATGCAGTTAAAAATGATATCGAAGCGGTATTCAAAGCCTGCGGTTCTGTACCATTAAAAGTTATCTTAGAAACTTGCTTATTAACCAAAGAAGAAATTGTTAAAGTTTGTACAATTTGTAAAGATATTGGCGTTGCTTTTGTCAAAACATCTACCGGCTTTAGTACTTCTGGTGCAACAGTTGAAGATGTAAAACTAATGCGTGAAACTGTCGGTGAAAATATGGGCGTGAAAGCGTCTGGTGGTATTCGTGATCGTATGACTGCCGAAAAAATGGTTCAAGCTGGTGCAAATCGTTTAGGCGCAAGTGCTGGTATTGCAATCGTTTCAGGTAACAGTACATCATCTAGCAATTACTAATCAATCATAACAATAAGTTACATATATATTATGTAGCTTGTTGTTATTTAGGAAAAACAATGGAAACTCAACCACAAAAAAGAATAAATGAACTCCTTGAAATCCTAAAAAACACAGACAAGATCCACCTAAAAGCAGCGGCTGAACAATTAGCCGTGTCAGAAATGACTATCAGGCGTGATCTTAACAATTGCCCCTCCTCATTAATTGTCTTAGGTGGCTATATTGTCAATGAAGACCGTCATTCAATCGCAAAGTATTTCGTTTCAGATCAGCAGGATAAGCAAGTTGAAGAAAAAGCTTATATTGCAAAACTTGTTAGTCAATTTATCAATGAAAACGATACAATATTTTTTGATTGTGGCACCACCATGCCTTTTATCATTAACGCAATAGATAATGATATTGCATTTACTGCTATCTGTTATTCATTAAATAGTTTATTGGCACTACAACATAAACCTAAATGTAAGATCATTTTATGCGGTGGTCAATTCCAACCAAATAACGCTATCTTTACAAGTTTACATCAATCCAACCAGTTAAATTCTATCTGTCCGAATAAAGCCTTTATTTCAGCAGCAGGTATTGATTTGCAACAAGGGGTAACTTGTTATCATTTTGAAGAATTAGAGATGAAGCAACAAGCAATGAAAAAATCAGCGCAAAAAATCTTGATTGCCGATCATACTAAATTTAATCAAATAAAGCCGGCATTTATTAGTGAATTGACTTTGTTCGATCAGATAATTACTGATAAACTGCCCGATGAGCAATTTGTCTCTTTTTTTAATGAAAACAACATAAGTTTAATTTACTAATATGAAAAATATCACAATTTTAGGCTCAACTGGTTCAATAGGTTGCAGCACTTTGGCCGTTATTCGACAAAATCCAGATCTATTTAAAGCATTTGCTTTAACTGGTGGGCAGAATGTTGGCAAAATGACGGAACAATGTTTAGAATTTAGACCAAATTATGTCGCAATGGCTGATGAACAGGCGGCACAGCAACTTAGAAAAAATCTGCTTGAGCTAAAATTAAATATTGAAGTATTACATGGTCAACAAGCTATATGCGATTTAGCAGAGCTTACCGAAGTAGATATGGTAATGGCAGCTATAGTCGGGGCAGCAGGATTAAAACCAACACTTGCCGCCATAAAGAAAGGCAAACGAATTTTATTAGCAAATAAAGAATCTTTGGTAACTTGTGGTCATTTATTTATGCAGGCAGTCAAACAATATGGTGCACAGCTATTACCTGTCGATAGTGAACACAATGCAATCTTTCAGAGCCTACCAACAACAGTCCAACAAAATTTAGGATTTGCTAATTTAACCGATTATGGTATCACTAAAATTGTTCTAACGGGTTCTGGAGGACCATTTAGAGATTTACCACTTAATCAATTATCTAGTGTCACACCCGAACAAGCTATTGCTCATCCTAACTGGTCAATGGGTAAGAAAATCTCTGTCGATTCGGCCACCATGATGAATAAAGGACTAGAATATATTGAAGCCCGTTGGCTATTTAATGCTAGTGCTGACGAGATGGAAATTATAATTCATCCACAATCAATAATACATTCAATGGTTCGTTACCAAGATGGTAGCGTAATTGCCGAGCTCGGAATGCCTGATATGTGTACACCAATAGCCTATGCTATGTCATATCCAGATAGAATTTCATCAACGGTCCCAGCATTAGATTTTACTAAAATTTCTTCACTCACTTTTACTCAACCTGATTTTAATCGCTATCCTTGTTTAAAATTAGCGATTGATGCATTTAATCAAGGACAAGCCGCGACTACGGCACTTAATGCGGCTAATGAAATTGCTGTAGAGGCATTTCTTCAAAACAAAATCGGCTTTATGGATATTGCTAAACAGGTATCAACAGTTTTAGAAGCACTTGATTTTCCTGAACCAACCACGATTGAAGACGTATTTGCTATCGATCTATGGGCAAGACAAACCTGCATAAAATTATAGCTATACGGCCAAAAAGTTAAGATTAATGTTCTTATATTTAAATCTTAAGAATTATCGCTAGATTGATTATTTTGCACTTGCTCACTAATTGCCTGCACAATGGCTGCCTTATGTACCTCATCGCTATAATCTTGGATCTTTTCTGGACTAATTCCTAATTTAAAAAATAAAGCATTATCTTTATCGACTTGCGGATTAGATGTAGTTAATAACTTATCACCATAAAATATTGAATTAGCACCGGCTAAAAAAGCCAGTGCTTGCATTTGCTCATTCATTTGTTCTCTTCCTGCTGACAAACGTATATAAGATTTAGGCATCATAATACGAGCGACAGCTAGCATTCTAATAAAATCAAATGGTTCAATATCTTTTTCATTTGCTAACGGAGTACCTTTAACCTTGACTAAATTATTAATGGGAACACTTTCTGGGTGTTCGTCTAAATTGGCAAGTTGTATCAATAAATTGGCTCGATCTCTTAAAGTTTCCCCCATACCCAAAATACCACCCGAGCAAATTTTAATACCAGCTTCTCTTACATAAGCCAATGTTTGTAAACGCTCACTGTATGTACGAGTAGTAATTATTTGCTGATAAAACTCAGGTGAAGTATCTAAATTATGATTATAAAAATCTAAACCAGCATCGGCTAATGCGTAAGCCTGTAGCTGGGATAATTGTCCCAGAGTCATGCAGGTTTCCATACCCAGAGCTTTAACACCTTTTACCATCTCCAAAAGATAAGGCATATCGCGATTTGTTGGATGCTTCCAAGCAGCACCCATACAAAAACGTGTAGCCCCAACAGCTTTGGCTGTTTTAGCTTCTTCAACTACTCTTTGTACTTCAAGTAATTTTTCTTTTTCTAAGCCAGTATCATGATGGATAGACTGAGGACAATATTTACAATCTTCAGGACAAGCACCGGTCTTTATTGATAACAGGGTAGAAACCTGCACTTTATTCGCATCAAAATATTGTCGATGTATGGTTTGTGCTTTGAAAATAAGATCATTGAAAGGTAATTGAAAAATATCCATTACTTCAGACAATACCCAGTCATGACGAATACCATTTAATGACATAGAAAATCCTTTTAACAATCAACATAAATCTGCATGCATCATAATACATAACCTTACATTGTCAACCATTTAAATTTAAAATAGTTGACATAAAAAGGGCTATTTTGCTATACAAAAGTTTATTGAATTGAAAACAGATATCTTGCGCATAAAGTTATTCATTCGCGAGTAAATTGATACAAGGATCGGGCAACAAACCAGCTAATATTTTCTCATTTTCTGTCATTTTATTAGCCATTTGTTTAGCGTATAAAGCAGGATTATCGCTTATAAATGATTGCAAAAATGCACGCTATCATTTAGTGCAATTAATGCGCTTTTAATGTTTTATGTACACGACAAGGGGTGCCCATAGCAATAACATTGCTAGGTATATCACGATCAACAATGCTTCCAGCAGCAATAACACTATTATCACCAATTGTTACACCCGGTAATACAATAACATTACCGCCAATCCAAACATTATTACCAACCGTAATCGGTTTAGCAAACTCCAATCCACTACTCCTTGTTTGGCTATCAAGTGGATGACCTGAAGTATAAAAACCACAATTAGGCGCGACAAGGACATTATCACCAAATGTTACTTTAGCTGCGTCTAATATAATACAATTAAAATTAGCAAAAAAATCCTCGCCGATTTCAATATTATAGCCGTAATCACACTGAAAACCGGACATTATGGTAAATTTCCGTTTCGTTTTTCCTAATAATGTCTTGAATAATTGTTGCCGTTTATCAATAGCACTTGGCGATAATTGATTTAACTGAAAACAGATATCTTGAGCATAAAGTCGTTCATTTTCAAGTTCATCGATACTAGGATCATAAAGTAGTCCTGTTAGCATTTTTTGTTTTTCTGTCATTATTTACACCATTTGTTTAGCAATTAGCGCTGGGTTATCACTAATAAAAGATTGTAAAAATGCACTATCCGGTAATGCTGTTAATGCGCCTTTTTTAGTAGTCGCCAATGCCCCACAAGCGCTGGCTATCGTCATCATACTTTCTAACATTAATTTATCTTCCGGCATTCCCGATGAGGCAATACTACTAAGTAATCCAGCAACAAACGCATCGCCTGCGCCTGTTGTATCAATACTATTAACATGGAAAGAGTCGAAACTAAACGTTTTACCTTGCCATAACACAATACTACCGTCTTTACCTTTAGTAATTAATTTAAGTGGTGCATTATAATGTTGTTGCAGTTTATTAAGTGCTACATGCCAATCTTGACTTTCCGTTAACCAGAATAGCTCTTCATCTGAAAGTTTAAGAATATCTGCATCGTGACAAAATTGGGTAATAATAGTACGCATTTCATTTTTATCTTGCCACATTTGTTCGCGCAAATTAATATCAAAGCTAATTAAGCCATTTTTGGCAGTCAGTTTTTCAATGGCTGTTTTTAATGTTTGTCGACAGGTTGTGCCAACTAACGCCAAAGAACAAAAATGTAAAATGTCCTGATTAAAATCCGGCAATGCTTGTTCAGATAAAAATTGATCAGCTGAAGGCGAAACAAGAAAAGTGAAACTGCGTTCACCATTATCTCCTAAATCAACTACCACAGTACTCGTTCTATGCTCATCGTCCTTTTCAAGACTTTGACAATCAACATGATGTTCACAAAAAGTTTTTTCCATAAAGTGGCCAAATGGATCATTACCGACTCGACCAATAAAAGCCGATGGTAGCCCTAACTTAGCTATCGCAATGGCAACATTCGCTGGAGCACCGCCAGCACAGGCTCGATAGTTCATTTCACCAAATGGCAATAAGTCAATAACGGCATCACCAAGAGACCATACTTTTGTATTTTTCATTTTGTCACTCATTTTATTGTTAAAAAGGATTGAATGTATGTAACACGATTAATGTTATTGCACTATACTTTTCGATTAAATTAGTTAATTAATGACTAATTAATTGATATGCTGATAATCAATATTAATAATAAACTAAATCATTGATAAAAAAAATCATTGTTAACGTTAAAAATATGTGACTAGTATCACATAAATTAACGGTTATTTTATTATAGGTTAACGTTAACAACTATTTTGAGGTAGTATGTAATTATATTAACTTAACTCAATTTGAACGAAGGTAATGTTATGAATACTGCAATTGATAAAGCAAACCAAGCTGTAGAAAAACTAGAACAACAAATAAATAAACAGTATTACCCTCATTTTCATTTAGCACCACAAGCTGGCTGGATGAACGATCCCAATGGTTTAGTTTATTATAAAGGGCAATATCATGCCTTTTACCAACATCATCCTTATGATGAAAATTGGGGGCCTATGCATTGGGGTCATGCGGTAAGTGATGATCTGATTACATGGCGAAGATTACCTATTGCTATTGCACCCGATCATGATTATGACCAAAGCGGTTGTTTCTCTGGTTCAGCCGTAGATAATAATGGTGAACTATGCTTAATTTACACTGGTCATATCTGGCTAAATGGCCAAGGCAATGATGAACATATTCGTGAAACCCAATGTCTTGCTACCAGTAAAGATGGTATTCATTTTGAAAAACATGGTACTGTGCTGACACCAAAAGAAGGGATTATGCATTTTCGTGATCCTAAAGTTTGGCAACTAGAAGGAAAATGGTGGATGGTGGTTGGGCAACGAGAAGCCAATGACATCGGGCAAGTATTGCTTTATCGTTCAACTAACTTAAAAGATTGGATATTTGATCAAGTACTTATCAGTGATATTGATCCTAATGTTTATATGCTTGAATGCCCTGACTTTTTCCCATTGGGTGATAAATGGATCTTGATGTTTTCACCACAAGGCATGCACGCTAAAGGTTATCAATATCGTAATCGATTCCAATCAGGTTATATTGTTGGCGATTGGCAACCAGGTAAACCATTTACAGTCATTAAATCATTCCAAGAGATGGATTTTGGTCATGATTTTTATGCTCCACAATCATTTCCTGCCGCTGATGGTCGCCGAATTGTATTTGCTTGGATGGATATGTGGGAGTCAAAAATGCCAAGTAAACACGATAAATGGATGGGGGCATTTACTTTGCCACGTGAATTAATCCTCGACCGCCAAAACAAAGTCCGTAACCGACCAGTGAAAGAACTTGAAGCTTTGCGAGAAAAACCGCAATCATTAACCAATATCACATTAAATAATGAATTAAAAAATACCGATATAGAGTCAATTAGTTGTGAACTAAATGTTGAAATTGATTTAGCCAATAGTAATGCCGAACGTTTTGGCTTACAACTCGCTGCCACCCCAGATGGTAAACAAGCTACATTATTGTATATTGACTTACAATCTAACCGACTGGTTCTTGATCGAAGCCTTTCTGGACTTGATTTAAAAGGTTATCGCAGCGTGCCATTACCAAGAAACAAAAAAGTAACATTACATATTTTTGTAGATGCATCATCAGTCGAGGTTTTCGTCAACAAAGATTTATATAGCCTTTCAAGCCGTATTTATCCAAAATTACCAGCTACACGTTTAGTTAATTTATTTGCTGAAAATGGACAAGCAAGAATTAGCAAATTAGAAAGCTGGCAATTAAAATCTATTTATCAGTAATTGTTAATAAAAACCACCATATTATGGTGGTTTTTTACTCTAGATAGATTCTCGTGCTAAATAAGGCGATGGGATATGCGTAACATTTTTTTCGCTTAGGCCATTAATGATATGTAAGGCAGCAGCTTGTCCTATTTCGTAATGAGGTAATTGCACGGTAGTTAGTGCAGGATAAAAAAGCTCACCAGTACCAACCATATTATCATAGCCAAGAACGGCGATATCCTTCGGTATATGAAACCCTTTGCTAAGTAAAAATTGATATGCAACAAAAGCGATGCGGTCATTACCGCAGATCAATACATCAAAATCAGGTTTTTTAATACAATGTTTTGCTAAGATCTCTACCGTCATCATATACTCTAACGCAAGATTATCTGGGGATATAGACGTATGATAGCTTTTGATATCCGCTAAATCATTACCTGCATCTAGCCATGCTTGTTCAACCGCTTTACGTCTAATTTTACCGGCTAAGGTATTTTCTGATAAATAGATGCAGAGTGGTTTTTTATAGCCTTTGTTGATCACGTTTTGCATAGCTTGATACTGACCAGAATAATCATCAGGAATGTAACAAGCAAGTTGTTCTGAATCACTAATACAATTGGCTAAAACTAGATTCTTACCTAATAGTTTTTCAGGTAGTTGAACTTTTCTTAATCCCATTGTGGTATAAATAATACCATTAGGTCGATAAGATAAAAGCGTATTAATCGCATGATCAGCATCTTTATCATCAAATAAATTGACGATAAATGTATTCCAACCATGTTGCTGTGCCGTTTTTTCTATTGCCTGAAGTAATTCAACTGAAAATGGTGTCGTTGCCGTTTCTAAGGCCAACACGCCAATAGCATGTGGCCCTGAATTATCACCTCGAATTTTACGTGCTGATAAGTCAGGCACATAATTTAATTCTTCAATAGCTTTCTTCACTTTTTTATAAGTTTGTTTATTTAATTTTTCAGGATTATTGATCGCTCGAGACACTGTCATTAATGAAACAGATGCCAGTTTAGCCACATCCTTTAGTGAAGCCATAGTTGGATCCTTTTACTCAGCATAAAAACAATTAATATTTAGTTAGTGTGATGATACCACAAATAAAAATGATAAAAAGTGTGAGGAAAGTAACATTTATGAAATCTGATTCTATCTATTTTATTTCAATTATGGCCATAATGTTAACATTAACATGTTAACGTTAAACTAACCAATAGAAGAGAATGAAAAATGAATATAGATATGATAAAAAATAAAAATTATTGGTTCTCATCAGGCTATCTTATTACCTTTTATGCTGCATGGTCGCTTTGGTGGTCTTTTTATGCGATTTGGCTTAAAAGCAAAATTGGATTATCTGGAGAACAACTAGGGGTTGTGTATGCAGCTAATTCGGCTGCAGCCATGTTTTTTATGATCTTTTACGGTATCATTCAAGATAAATTACAGATAGGAAAAGCGGTTGTTACTTTTCAAAGTATCATGATGATACTGATTGGCCCTTTTTTGATTTATGTTTATGAACCCCTATTAAGACAGGATTTTATATTAGGTGTTTGTATCGGCGCACCGGTATTAAGTGCAGGCTTTATATCGGGAAGTGCCTTAATTGACTCATTTATCGAGCGGATAAGTCGTTTATGTAACTTTGAATTTGGCCCAGCAAGATTTTGGGGCTCATTTGGCTATGCTGCTGCCACTTTTGTTGCCGGTATTTCATTTGGCATTGATCCACATATTAACTTTTGGCTCGCTTCTGGCGTCGCAGCTATCTATTTCATCATCAATTTATTTTTTAAACCTACACAAAAACTATCGGTAAGCAATAACACACCGCAAATAATAGTACCGAAGCCAAATATTCCAACAATCAGTGAAATATTTTCACTTTTTGCTCTTCGTAAATTTTGGCTATTTGTTGTCTTTATTATCGGTACTTTCAGTTTTTATACCATTTATGATCAGCAGCTATTCCCGAATTTTTACACCAGCTTTTTCGAAAAAGAGGAAACCGGTTATAAAATTTATGGTTATTTAAATTCATTCCAAGTTTTTCTTGAAGCAAGTTGTATGATTATTGCTCCTTATTTTATTAATAAATTAGGAGCTAAAAAATCACTATTAGTGGCGGCATTAGTTATGATTTGTCGAATTGGTTTATCAGCAAGCTTAGATAATGTCTACCTAATCTCTTTAGTCAAACTATTTCATGCAATTGAAATTCCACTGTTTATTTTAGCAATGTTCAAATATATTGTAGCTAATTTTGATGCCAGACTTTCAGCAACACTTTATTTGGTTGGCTTTAATATTTCATCAAATTTAGGGGTTATTGTGTTGTCAAAACCTGTAGGTAAATTATTTGATAATCATGGCTATTCAACCACTTTTTATATACTTGCTAGTATCGTACTAATTATTTCATGCATCGCAATATTTACTTTAACTGACAATAAACAAGCAAATAATCAATAACAATTTGATAATTGAATAAAAATGGGAACAGTCGGTTCCCATTTCAAAAATTATCAGCGGTTTTTCTATTAAAGCTTGCGTCTATCCATTGTTTGCGAAACAATACCGAATATTATGACTAATGTTTAAATCCATATAGGTATTTGGCGTGAATACAAGCAAAAAAATTGTTAAACCAGCTATGTTGTGGCAAACAATTCGACAAGAAGCATCAAAGCTGGTTGAAAGTGAACCAATGTTAGCGAGTTATTTCCATGCAACATTACTTAATCATGAAAATCTAGGTAGTGCCTTAAGTTACATTTTAGCCAATAAACTTGCCACCCAAGTTGTACCTGCAATTGAAATCCGCGAGATAGCCAGACAAGCTTATCAGGCTGATGATAATATTATACATGCCGCCATTACCGATATTCTTGCTGTGTACGTTCGTGATCCAGCCACGAATTACTATTCAACGCCATTGCTCTATTATAAAGGTTTTCTCTCATTACAAGCTTATCGAATTGCACACTGGCTTTGGAAACAAGATCGTAAATCATTAGCAACCTTCTTACAGAGTCAAATTGCCATTGTTTTTGGTGTTGATATCCATCCGGCAGCCAAAATTGGTTGTGGTGTTATGTTTGACCATGCTACAGGTATTGTCATTGGTGAAACGGTAGTGATTGAAAATGATGTCTCTATCCTACAATCAGTTACTTTAGGAGGCACCGGTAAAGAAAATGGCGATCGTCATCCGAAAATTCGTGAAGGCGTCATGATTGGTGCTCATTCGACAATTTTAGGGAATATTGAAATTGGCAAAGGCGCTAAAATTGGTGCCGGTTCAGTTGTTTTAGAGCCAGTACCAGAACATACTACTGTAGCAGGTGTGCCAGCTAAAATCGTTGGTTGCCCTGACTGTGATAAACCAGCATTAAATATGGATCAAGATATCTAACTAAAAAAAGAAGTGTTGTATTCCGTTGTGAATCAACAACGGAATACAATAGTTGAAAATTATGATTGAGAGTTTACATTCACATCCATAGTTGGATATGGAATGTTGATACCATTTTCAGTTAAGCCATTTTTAATATTTTCAAGCAGTTCAGCTTTTACTGCCCCATAATTGGCATTGAGAGTCCAAACTAAAACATTAAAATTCATCGATGAAGCATCCAATAAATCCAAACGAATAGTTGCATTTTTACTGGTTAAGATATTATTCGTTTTATTCACTGCTTGATTTAAAACTTGATAAACCTTTTGAATATCTGAATTATAACTAACATTAACAACTAAATCTAAACGCCTTTCCGGTAAACGGGTATAGTTAATAATATTGGCACTAACCACTTGCCCATTTGGAATCACAACAACTTCATTAGTTGGTGTAACAATAGTCGTTGAAAAAATTTGAATAGAATCAATCATCCCTCTTTGGTTATTAATAACCACTGTCTCACCGACTTTGAAAGGACGAAAAATAATTAAAATCACTCCAGCAGCAAAATTTGACAAAGATCCTTGTAAGGCTAAACCGACAGCTAAACCAGCGGCACCAATCACGGCAACAATTGATGCAGTTTGCACACCAAGTTGTCCCAACACAGCAACGAAAGTCATCACCATAATAGAGTAATAGGATAAAGAGCTAACAAATTTAACTACGGTTGGGTCAACATGACGATTAGTTAATATTCTTCTTAGTTGACGAGCAACAAATTTAGCAATAGTTCGGCCAATAAGAAAAATAAGAATGGCAGAACAAAAATGAGCAATATAACTAAATACTACACCATCATATTTTTCTATAAAGAATAGAATCTGACTGGTTATATTTTCAGAATTCATAAAATTATCCTCTGTAATAATAACAGAAATAGTTAAAACAATAATTGTTATTGAGTCGAATTAAACTAGCTGTTTTGCTAATAAAGCCCAACGGGTTTCAAAGTTTGTTGTAGGTAGATACTTAAAACCTGAACGAGAATAACGTGCCATCATTCCTTCGCAAAATGCAAGCAATTGACTAGCTAAAATACGTTCATCAGTAATAAAAGCAATACCTTCGCGAATTTTTCTTTCTCGTATGACTTGCTTTATCTGAGTTTCGATTCGTTCAAATAATTGACTAATTCGATCTTGTAATTGTTCTTGTTCAAACATTAAGGCATGCCCAGTCATGATACGAGTCAGGCCGGGATTTTTTTCAGAAAAGCCAAGTATTAAGGCTAAAATAAGTTTCAGTCGAGCAAAGGTATTTGGTTCATCTTGCATAATCACATTAATACGAGAAAGCAAAATATCTTCAATATAAACAATTAAGCTCTCAAACATTTTCGTCTTACTAGGAAAATGTCGATACAATGCTGCTTCAGAAACACCAACCGTTGCGGCTAACTTAGCTGTTGTTATTCGTTGCGTACCTTCATTAGATTCAAGCATAGCTGCCAATGCTTGCAGGATATCTTCTTTACGATTTTTATTTTTGCTACTCACGATTATTTCTTACCTGAATGCCCAAATCCACCTTCACCGCGTGTTGATTCAACAAATTCATCAACAATATTAAATTCTGCTTGTACCACAGGCACAATAATTAATTGCGCAATACGATCACCAGCTTCAATAACAAATGGAGTTTGGCTACGGTTCCAAACGGGTACAAATAGTTGGCCTTGATAATCAGAATCAATTAAACCAACTAAATTACCAAGAACAATACCATTTTTTGAACCAAGTCCTGAACGAGGTAACACTAATGCAGCTAAGCTAGGATCAGCAATATGCATAGATAAACCAGTTGGAGTTAAAATCGTTTCGCCTGGTTTGATCTCGGTAGTTTTATCAAACATTGCTCTTAAATCGATACCAGCTGAACCTTCGGTTGCATAAGTTGGCAGTGGAAACTCATTACCTAAACGTTTATCTAATACTTTAATATCAATTTTTCTTTTCATCATGACTCGCTTTATATCGTGTTATAACTGCTTGAAGTAACTGTTTTGCTAATTGTTGTTTACTGCTTAATGGTAACGTTTGTTCGCCATTTTGCCAATAAAGGGTTAATGCATTTTGGTCAGAGTTAAAACCTATATTATGGTCTGACACATCATTAGCACAAATTAAATCTAAATTTTTTGTGGTCAATTTTTTAAGAGCATAGGTCTTTACATCATTCGTTTCAGCGGCAAAACCAACGACAAATGGACGGTGTTCTTTTAATCCAGCAATGCTGGCAACAATATCCGGATTTTTAACTAATTTAATCACAAGTTCATTGCTATCATCAGTTTTTTTAATTTTATTTTTAGCAATAGTCTCAGCTCGATAATCGGCAACAGCCGCACAAGAGATAAAAATCGCAGATTTTTTCGCCAAAACCAATGCTTCATCATACATCTGTTTAGCACTTTTTACATTAATGCGATTAACATTATTAGGTGTTGCTAAATTAACTGGACCACTAATTAAATTTACTGTTGCCCCCATTTCGGCTGCCGCTTTCGCAATGGCAAAGCCCATTTTACCAGAACTATAATTACTGATATAACGAACTGGATCAAGCTCTTCAATGGTAGGGCCTGCAGTGATGGTAATGGTGGTTTCAGCTAGTTCAGAATTAGCTAAAAAATAGTTATTAATATTTTCAACGATAGTTGTCGGTTCAACCATGCGACCAGGACCAATGTCACCACACGCTTGAAAACCATCATCTGGACCTAAAATTAATGTATTGCGTGATTCTAATGTCGCTAAATTTTGCTGCGTTGCGGCAGCTTTATACATCTGTTGATTCATCGCTGGAGCGATGACAATTTTGGCTGGCGTTGCAAGGCAAATCGTCGATAGCAGGTCATCAGCAATACCATTTGCCATTTTAGCAATGATATTCGCTGTAGCCGGAGCAATTAACACTAAATCAGCCCATTTAGCTAATTCAATATGGCTCATTGAGAGTTCAGCAGTAGGATCGAATAACTCTTTTGAAACAGCATTACCAGACACCGCTTGTAAAGTCATTGGTGCGACAAAATGGCTAGCGGACTCGGTCAACACAACTCGTACTTGTGCACCAGCCTTTTTTAAATGGCGGACAAGATCTGGACATTTATAAGCAGCAATGCCACCTGTTATGCCTAATAAAATATTTTTACCAGATAAGCTCATAATTCTAGCTATCCTCAGTCCAAAATTAAAGTCGTTATATTACCATAATTAAATTAGATAATAAGTAACTCTTTCGCATTGGCTAATGTCGCATCTGTAATTTTATCGCCGCCCAATAACCTAGCTAACTCATTTAAGCGACCATTTTTATCTAATCTTTGCATATCAGTCGCTGTCTGTTTACCATTTGTTTGTTTACTTACAAAGTAATGTTGATTAGCTTGACCCGCTACTTGTGGCAAATGTGTCACAGTAATAACTTGAGTTGATTCACCAAGTTGTCTTAATAACTGTCCCACCTTAGCGGCAGTAGGTCCGCTAATACCAACATCAATTTCATCAAAAATCAGTGCCGGTGTATCCATTTTTTGCGCTGTTAAAACTTGTATAGCCAAAGCAATACGAGATAATTCACCGCCAGATGCGACTTTTGCTAAAGGTTGTGCAATTTGTCCTGCATTGGTACTAACTAAAAAGGACACCTGATCTGCACCATCTTCATTCAAGCGGTTTTCATCGAATGTTATATCAATACTGAAATTACCATTTGGCATAGATAGTTCATGCATAGTAGCCGATACTTTTTTAGCTAGTGTTTTGCTAGCTGTTAAGCGTTTTTGGTGTAATTTAGTTGCTAATTCTACAGCAATTTGTTGATATTTTTTGATCTGCTCTTTTAACTGTTCACCTTGTTCATCTTGCTGATTAATCTGTTTAAATTCATTAAGTAAACTCTGATGTAATTCAGGTAATGCTTCCGGTGACACATGGTGCTTACGTGCCAAAGCAATCTGTTTCGATAAGCGTTGTTCAAGTTGCATCACTCTTGCCGGATCCAACTCTAAACTTTCACTATAATGACGTAATTCATAGCAAGCTTCTTTAATTTGAATAGTAGCTTCTTCTAGCATTGCTGAAACATTATTTAAAGATGGATCTAGTGCAGCTAAATCATTAATAATATGTTTAACACTATTAAGCATATTACTCACATTGTACTCATCAGCTTCGTCGAGTAACATCATCGATTGTTGACTAAGACTAATTAGCTGTTCACTATTGGCTAACTTTTTATATTCTTCATCAATTTGTTGATATTCCCCTTCAATCGGCGAAAATTCATTTAACTCTTTTAACTGATATTGCAATAACTGAACATGTGCATCACGCTCTTGTTTTGAGGATTGATATTGTTGATAAGCTTGGCTAGCCGTTTTCCATTGCTTATAGGCCTGTTGCATTTGCGATAATAAGTTCGGTTCATGCATATAGTGATTAAGTAATATTTGTTGATAATCACTTTTTAACAAACGCTGATGTTCATGTTGGCCATGAATTTGAATTAGCATTTGTCCTAAATCTTTTAATTGTGAAATTGGTACCGCTCGCCCATTAATAAATGCTTTAGAACGCCCATCTTGATTGATGACTCGTCGTAAAATACAGTCATTACCTTCATCAAGTTGATTTTCAGTTAACCATGCATATGCCGCTGGTGTGTCATCAAGGATAAAACTAGCTGAAATATCTACTCGTTCTGCACCATTACGAATGGCAGAGGCATCTGAACGATTACCTAAACATAGTCCTAAAGCATCAATCGCAATCGATTTACCGGCCCCAGTTTCCCCTGTAATTGCGGTCATCCCTGTTGTAAAATCAACTAACAACTGATCGACAATAGCAAAATTATTAATAGTAAGTTGAGTTATCATAATAATTAAATAAACACATGCAGCTGATTAAAATTAGTACGAGTATACCAACAAAAACACTGTAAATAAATACAGCTTTTTAAATAAAATTACGATTTAATTTTATTATTTTAACTAGAATTACGTTGCTATCTTGATTTTACCTTACTTGCAAAACTGATTCTTTCGCTTAATAATTAAGCAAATCGATAAAAGGGCGTCGTCAATTGATAAGAAAAAAATAAACCATTGATAACAACTGAATCAATGGTTTTGACCAATCATTAGTTTATATATAAGTTGATGTTATAGTTAGTTAATATAATGAACTAATCACTTCATAAATTAGTTGTAAATTTAATATCACTAACGAAATAGTTGCTATCCAGCCTAAAATAGTAGTTAACTTACGGTTAACAAACTCCTGCATAATTTTTTTATTTGAAGTGACCCAAATTAAAGGCACCATGGATATCGGTAAAGCGATGCTCAAAAATACTTGAGTATAAATTAATAAATTTTCGACAATATTTTCTCTATCTCCCCAAATATAAATACATAAAATAACCGGAGTCACCGCCAATCCACGACTAACTATTCGTCTTGCCCAAAGAGGAATCGATAAATTGATAAATCCCTCCATAACGATTTGCCCTGTCAATGTACCCGTAATTGTTGCATTTTGACCGGATGCCAGTAATGCCACAGCAAATAAAGTAGCCATAACTGAACTCGCTACTGGCCCCACCATATGAGGGTCTTTCAAAGCATCATAAAGTTGGGTAAATCGACCAAGATCATCAGGATTATTACCATAAAAAAGGGCGGCACCAAGAATCAATAATAGACAATTGATGATGAACGAAAAGGATAACTGTATATTGGAATCAATGGTGGCATATTTAATTGCATCTTTTAGACTAGTTCGATTCTTTCTGTCATATTTTCTGGTTTGAACGATAGAAGAGTGTAGATATAAATTATGTGGCATAACAGTTGCACCAACAATGCCCAGCGCAATAACCAATGCTGAATCATGGCCTTTGATTGAGGCAGTAAAAATATCTGACCGAGGAATAAAACCATTTATAATGTCACTGAATTCTGGAGATGCCCTTAACACTTCATAAGTGAAGATAATAAATATTGTCGCAATTAAACAAAAAACGATAGCTTCTATTTTTCTAAAACCAAACCGCATTAGAATTAACAAAATAATCACATCAAATACCGTTAATAAAACCCCAATTAATAATGGAATATCAAATAATAGGTTTAAGGCAACAGCACTACCAATTACTTCGGCAATTTCTGTGGCAATAATAGCTAATTCAGTGGATATCCATAAACAAAAAGCCATTTTCCTACCAACCATCGATTTAGTTGCTTGAGCAAGATCCATGCCTGTAACGATGCCTATTTTTACACACATCGCTTGTAACAACATGGCTATCAGGCTAGAAATTAATATTACTGATAGTAGTAAATAACTATAAAGAGCTCCACCTTGAATTGAGGTTATCCAATTCCCAGGATCCATATAACCAACAGCAACTAAAGCCCCTGGTCCAGAAAAAGCCCACAGTTTGCGAAAAAAACCAGCATTGGGGTTGGGAATATGAACCGTATTATTAATCTCTTCAAGACTTACTGTAGATATTTTTAACATAATTAAAACCTCTAAATGGATATATCGGCATTATACATGATAATGAGAATCATTATCAATTAATAGCGACTTATTTACGGTTCTTTTTAAAAATTATGATGATAATATGTATTATTTACATTTAAACATGTATATTATTTATTCAAGATTAGTTTATATAGGTATGTCTATACCTATTATGACTGATTAAAGATACCTAAGTCCATCCCAAATCGTTATCACAAATCTAAACAATAGCGTTTTAGGTAATCTAGTATTTTATAAAACAATCAGCAGTTTTAAGTGGCAGTAAAATTATTGGGTATTCTCATTTGAAAATCTATTAATCATAGTAAGGAATAAGTCACATGTTTGGAAATAAAACAAATCGTCAAATTATCATTTGGACAACAATTATTGGTGGTTTTATAAGTTCATTAGTAAAGTGGGGATCTGAAGTTAATATGCCTCCTCGAGTTCCTGGTGAAATTTCACCACCAGCGGCACATATTGATGCTTGGCTTGGTTGGTTAGGCATCAATTCTCACTCGCTTGATTATATTTACCAAGGAACCAATGTTTTGGGTGCAGTTACCCTTTATCACTGGTTATTCAGTTTCGCTTTTGCTTTTGTTTATGTATTTATTGCTTATTTTTGGAATAAAATCCGACTTTGGTATGGGGCATTTTATGGACTAATTATTACCGTTGTCATGCACGGATTTTTAATTCCTTTATTCGGTTTCCGCCATCCGGCTTACGCTCCAGAAGGAACAATTGGTTGGTTATGGAATTTAAATGGCTATGAATTATGGAGTGAAATTTTAGGCCATATTTATTGGGGTGTTTCTATCGAGATCTGTATGATTGCAGTACTAGCGCACTTTTCCAGACCAATCCGAGGCGAATGGCGAAAGTAAATATTGTTTACTTCCCTTCTATCCCAATCAAGATAGGAGGGTTTTGAATTTTGACTATATATATTAATTATTAATCATTTTGTAAAATATTTAGATTAATCTTCTCTACTCTTTCCGCCTTTATATCACTAAGTTGTCGCTTAACCCTGTGTGATTGACGAGCTTCCTTTGTCTTTTCCACCATGAAATTATTTAGCGGAATAAAAATAATAACCGCAGACAATAAGCCAACTGCAAGATAATCAAACCAATGTTTACGTGACTTAAACAGGCAATATAGAATATTGACATTACAGTTAAAAAAAGAAAAAAACGATAATAAAAAAGTTCAAAATCGACTGAGCAGTCACAACACCAAGATGGTCATTGCCTAATGATGGACAGATCAATATAAGTTCAAGAGAGTAAATTAAATAAAGAATAATACACATAGTAACTATTATTGATCATGAACTGAAATTTCTTATTATCCTTTATGTAGTTAGCAAATAAATATATTTAATTTATGTAAAAATGCTAGATTATATTGTTATAGTTAAAAACTATATTAATCCATAAAAAACTATAATTATTCAATAGCAATTTTTTTTGTTATCTTTTTATCTACTAAAGAACTGCGATGAAATGAAAGGAAAATAAAATGAATACTGCTGTTATTGGATATCCACGTGTTGGTAAGCTTCGTGAATTAAAATTTGCTACCGAAGCTTATTTTAAAGGAAACAAAACTCAAGCTGAACTATTAAGTGAAGCAAAAGCGCTACGTGCAGAACATTTAAATCAACAAGCTGCTCAAAAAATAGCATTTATATCATCAAATGACTTCTCATTTTATGATGCAGTTCTCGACACAGCATGTTTACTAAATGTTGTACCAAAACGTTATCAAGATTTAGGTTTACCTGAACTCGATCGTTATTTTGCTATGGCTCGTGGTTATCAAGGCGATAAAGGTGATGTTCGCGCATTAGCTATGAAAAAATGGTTCAATACCAATTATCACTATCTTGTTCCTGAAATCGAAGATTCACTAGAAATAAAAATTGCCAGTAGCAAACCATTTGATGAATACCAAGAAGCAAAAGAACTCGGCATTCAAACTAAACCTGTTGTCATTGGTGCTTTAACCTTTTTCAAATTAGCTCAATACTTAGGTAGTAAGCAATTAGTTGATTTTAAAGCTGATATTATTAAAGCTTATCAAGAAATCATTCAAAAATTCACTGATCTTGGCGCTGATTGGATTCAAATTGACGAACCAATTTTAGTGACTGATCTTACTCAACAAGATATCGAGTTATTTAACGAAATTTATCAAGCTATTTTATCTGTTAAAGGTAAAACTAAAGTCGTATTACAAACTTATTTTGGTGATGTACGTGACTGTTATAAAGAACTTGTTGCATTACCTTTTGATGGTGTTGGTCTTGATTTTGTTGAAGGTAAACAAACTTTAGCCTTACTTGAAAATAATGGCTTCCCTGCTGAAAAAGTATTATTTGCAGGTGTCGTTAATGGTAAAAATATTTGGAAAAATGATTACAAAAAAACTTTAACTTTATTAGCTAAAATTAAACAAAAAGCTGCAAACGTTGTGGTGAATACTTCATGCTCATTATTGCATGTACCTTATACATTACAAAATGAGACTAAATTAACTATTCAACAACGTGCTTATTTTGCTTTCGCTCAGGAAAAACTACAAGAGCTTGCTGAATTAGGCCAATTACTTAATGAAGCAAATCCAGATAATAATGCCGCTTATAAAGCGAACCAAACACTCTTTACCCGTGAGCGTGAAGGAGCTAACCAAGTAGTTCGTCATAAAGTAGCAGCATTAAAAGAGTCTGATTTTACTCGTTTACCTGAGTTTTCAGTGCGTGAAGCTGAGCAGAAAAAAGCCTTTAATCTGCCATTATTACCGACTACAACAATTGGTTCATTCCCACAAACCCCAGATGTTCGTTTAAATCGAGCTAAATTTAAAAAGGGTGAAATTTGTTTAAATGAATATACCGAATTTAATAAACAAAAAATTGCTGAATGTATCAAACTGCAAGAAGAGATCGGTATTGATGTATTAGTTCACGGTGAATTTGAACGTAATGACATGGTGGAATACTTCGGTGAAAGCTTAAACGGATTCGTATTTACTGAAAAAGCGTGGGTACAATCTTATGGTACTCGTTGCGTTAAGCCACCAATTGTTTGGGGTGATATTTCTCGTTCAAAACCAATTACTGTTGAATATTCAAAATATGCGCAAAGTTTAACTGATAAACCAGTTAAAGGCATGTTAACGGGCCCTGTGACTATCTTAAACTGGTCATTCCCACGTGAAGATATCTCACAAAAAGAATCGGTATTCCAAATTGGTTTAGCGATCAGTGATGAAGTATTAGATCTTGAAGCGGCTGGTATAAAAGTCATTCAAATTGATGAAGCAGCATTAAAAGAAAAATTACCATTACGTAAAGCTGATTGGAATAGTGAATATCTAGATTGGGCAATTCCAGCATTTAGATTGGTTCACAGCAAAGTACAAGCTGATACACAAATTCATACTCATATGTGTTATAGCGAATTTGCTGACATCATCAAAGATATCGATGCGATGGATGCTGATGTTATTTCATTTGAAGCATCACGCTCAAATCTTCAATTAATTGATGTACTTAAAGCTAATAACTTCAAAACAGAAGTTGGACCTGGTGTGTATGACATCCACTCACCACGCGTACCACCAGTTGCTGAAATCAAAGCAACTATTGAAAAATTATTAGCTAAAATTGATAACCAAAAATTGTGGATTAATCCAGACTGTGGTTTAAAAACTCGAGGTGAAAAAGAAGTAGTTGAAAGCTTAGAACACCTAGTTCAAGCAACCTTAGAAGTGAGAAAGACACTTAATTAACACTGTTTTTTATAAAGTTAATTAGCTTTGTCTGTCTTAATTACCGCCGCCTTTATAGGCGGCGGTAATGTCAGTAGAGTAAAAAAAGATAGCAAGAATGGATGGTATCAATGAAAACAAATTTATTATTTAACCAAAAAACAGTATTTTCCTTTGAGGTTTTTCCACCTAAAAAAACGTCACCATTAGAGACAATTTATAGCACATTACGCGAATTAGGTTATTTTAAACCTGACTTTATTAGTGTCACTTATGGTGCTGGTGGTAGCTTAAATGGCCAAACTACAATTGATATTGCACATGCGGTTAAACATACTTATGGTATTGAAAGTGTCGCACATTTACCGGGGATCAACTTCGACAAAACCGAAATGCTAAAAATTCTTCACGACCTCAAATGTGCCGGAATTGATAATGTATTAGCATTACGTGGTGATATCAGTCCCAATGTAGCACCAAAAGATGATTTTCGTTTTGCTAGCGAATTAGTCACCTTTATTAAAGAAAATGGTGATTTTAATGTTATTGGCGCATGCTATCCAGAAGGGCATCTTGAAGCAGCGACACTTAAACAAGATTTAATCCATCTTAAAGAAAAAGTAAATGCCGGTACCGATCAGCTAATTTCACAACTATTTTTTGATAATGATTATTTTTATGCTTTTTTAGATAAAGCACATGACATGGATATTAATGTACCAATTGAAGCAGGTATTATGCCAGTTACCAATAAAAATCAGATTGAACGAATGGTTTCAATGTGTGGCGTAAATTTACCTAAAAAGTTCAAACAGATGATGGAAAAATACGAACATCACCCTGATGCATTTCGTGATGCAGGTATTGCTTATGCTATCGATCAGATTGTTGATTTAGTCTCACAAAATGTTGATGGTATCCATTTATACACAATGAACAATAGTTACATTGCTAGACGTATTAGCGAAGCGGTATCAACATTACTTGCTGTGCCAAAATCTGCATAATGATTAGTAATAAATAAAAGTGGGGAAAGATTTGGAGAAATTGGTTGCGGGGGCTGGATTTGAACCAACGACCTTCGGGTTATGAGCCCGACGAGCTACCAAGCTGCTCCACCCCGCGTCAAAGAGGTGCTTATATTATATCAATAAAATAATAAAGCAATACCTTACTAGTCTAAGTGTCCTTTTTTTACACATTCCTTAACAAATAAAGACAATTTATATACTAGATGGTATACACTCCTCAATATTTTTTACAACCAAACTTATTCTAGTTGATTATTCATTATGCTAATATTTAACCGATCAGCTAAAATCATTAATTGGAAAAAGGAAAAAATATGTCTACTCAATATCATGGATCTTGTTTATGCGGAAAAGTAAAATTAACGGTTCCGTTTGCTAATACCCATTTAAGTGCATGTCATTGCCAAACTTGCCGTAAATGGAGTGCTGGGCCATTAATGACATTAGCACATAGTGGCGATATAACGATAGAAGGGCAAGAGAACATTAGTCATTTTAATTCATCACAATGGGCAGAAAGAACATTTTGCAAAGAGTGTGGTTCACATCTTTATTATCGTTTAAAAGATACACAAAATTACTATTTTGCACCTTGGATCTTTGATGATATTAAAGATTTAGAATTTACTGCAGAAGTGTTTATCGATAAGAAACCAATTTGCTATGCTTTCGCTAATCCTACTCACAAACTAACCGAAGCAGATATTTTAGCAATGGCTGAAGGAAAGGCTTAAAAAATAAATTATAATTTAATCTATTTATAAAAAAAGACGAGCTATAGCTCGTCTTTTTGTTTATTGATAAAGTGCCTGTAACGGTATCACACTATCAGCAGGATCGTAATCCAAAGCTGCTGTCGTAGCATAAGCTGCATTCATAGTCGTATCGTAATGAACTTTATATTGGATAGCACTACGGCGTAGGATTTTAGATGCTTCAATAGCTGCACGACCTGAGGTTGTGTTAAGAATATAACTGTACTCGCCATTTTTAATATGATCATGGATATTTGGCCGACCTTCATTCTCTTTTTTAACGATTTGACAGCTGATACCAGCTTGTTGTAATAGTTTGGCCGTACCCAAGGTTGCATCAATCGTAAAACCATGCGCAATTAAACGTTTAGCTACTTCTAATAGTCTTGATTTATCTTGTTCACGAACTGAAAGTAATGCTTTACCCGATTTTTTCATGTTAGATAAACTACCAAGTTGTGCTTTAGCAAAAGCTTCGGCAAACGTTTTACCAATTCCCATGACTTCACCGGTTGAGCGCATTTCTGGACCTAAAATAGGATCGACACCGCTAAACTTATTAAATGGTAATACCACTTCTTTAACAGAGTAATAAGGAGGCAGCACTTCTTTAGTCACATTCTGTTGTGCCAGCGATTTCCCTGTCATCACCCGAGCTGCAATTTTGGCCAATGGTAACCCGGTAGCTTTCGAGACAAAAGGTACCGTTCGTGCAGCCCGAGGATTAATTTCAATCAGATAAACTTGATTATCTTTTACTGCAAACTGTCCATTCATTAAACCTTTTACGTTTAGCTCGAATGCTAACTGTTTAGCTTGTTTACGCAGTTCAGCTAGAATTTCAGGACTTAATGTATAAGTTGGTAGCGAACAAGCGGAATCACCAGAGTGAATACCAGCTTGTTCAATATGTTCCATAATGCCACCAATAATAATTTGTTCACCATCAGCAATGACATCAATATCCACCTCGATTGCATCATCTAAAAAGTGATCAAGTAGTACAGGCGCATTATTTGACTCACTCACCGCAGTTTTAAAATAACGGCGTAAATCTTGTTCATTGTAAACAATTTCCATTGCGCGTCCGCCTAATACGTAAGAAGGACGAACCACTAATGGATAACCAATTTGCTCAGCTTTAATCACTGCTTCATCGAGATCGGTGACAGTAGCATTTACGGGTTGTTTTAACTGCAACTTATCAACGATAGCTTGGAAACGTTTGCGATCTTCTGCTTTATCAATGGCATCAGGCGAAGTACCAATAATCGGTACGCCGGCTTGTTCAAGTGCTCGGGCAAGTTTAAGCGGCGTTTGACCGCCATACTGTACGATTACCCCATCAGGTTTTTCAACATGAGCTATTTCAAGTACATCCTCAAGAGTAACTGGTTCAAAATACAGACGATCCGAAGTATCGTAATCGGTTGAAACAGTTTCTGGATTACAGTTTACCATAATGGTTTCAAAACCATCTTCACGTAAAGCCAATGCAGCATGCACACAGCAGTAATCAAATTCAATGCCTTGACCAATTCGATTAGGCCCACCGCCCAAAATCATAATCTTTTTACGATTAAATTGTGGTTGTGCTTCACACTCTTGTTCATATGTTGAGTAAAGATAGGCTGTATCGGTTGAAAATTCAGCAGCACAAGTATCTACTCGTTTATAAACTGAGTGAATATCATATTGCCAACGTAGATCTCGCACTGTTTGTTCTTGGCAGCCTAGGAGTTTGGCGATACGAAGATCCGAAAATCCTTTACGCTTAAGCTGCCATAATGCCTCTTGATCAAGATCTTCAATCATTTGCTGTTTTAAGCGATTTTCTATTTGGACTAACTCTTCAATTTGCACTAAGAACCAACGATCAATATGGGTTAATAAAAAGATTTCATCTAGCGTGAAACCAGCACGAAACGCATCAGCTAGATACCAAATACGCTCACTACCAGCTTCCTGTAATTCATAACAAATTTTAGTTAGATTCTTTTCATCACTATAATCATCGATTTTTTCGTCCAACCCACTGGCGCCAACTTCTAGACCTCGCAGTGCTTTTTGCATGGATTCTTGGAATGTTCGGCCAATGGCCATCACTTCACCAACTGATTTCATTTGAGTAGTTAAGCGATCATTACAGCCAGCAAATTTTTCAAAATTAAACCGTGGGATCTTAGTTACAACATAATCGATAGCAGGTTCGAAAGAAGCAGGTGTTTTTCCACCAGTAATATCATTGCAGAGTTCATCAAGTGTATAGCCAACCGCTAATTTAGCCGCGATCTTAGCAATAGGAAAACCAGTTGCTTTAGATGCTAATGCTGAAGAACGAGATACCCGAGGATTCATTTCTATCACAATTAATCGGCCTGTTTTTGGATCAACCGAAAATTGAACATTTGAACCACCAGTTTCAACGCCAATCTCACGTAATACCGCAATTGAGGCATTACGCATAATTTGATACTCTTTATCTGTTAAGGTTTGTGCCGGTGCAACCGTGATTGAGTCGCCAGTATGGATCCCCATAGGATCGAAATTTTCAATCGAACAAACAATAATACAATTATCGTTTTTATCCCGCACAACCTCCATTTCATACTCTTTCCATCCAATCAATGATTCATCAATAAGTAATTCATTAGTCGGTGATAAATCAAGTCCTCGAGTACATATTTCCTCAAATTCTTCTTGATTGTACGCTATACCTCCACCGGTTCCCCCCATTGTAAAAGAAGGACGAATAATACAAGGAAAGCCGACTTGTTCTAATACCGCATAAGCTTCTGTTAATGAGTGAGCAATACCTGAACGAGCTGTATCAAGACCAATTTTTTTCATTGCCTGATCAAAGCGTTTGCGATCTTCCGCTTTATCAATCGCATCGGCAGTAGCACCAATCATTTCAACATTAAACTCTTTTAATACACCCTGTTTTTCAAGCTCTAATGCACAATTTAATGCCGTTTGCCCGCCCATTGTCGGTAAAATGGCATCAGGTCGCTCTTTCTCGATAATTTTGCGCACACATGTCCAGTGGATAGGTTCAATATAGGTAGCATCAGCCATTTCTGAATCGGTCATAATGGTTGCGGGATTCGAGTTAACTAAAATGACTCGATAGCCCTCTTCACGTAATGCTTTACATGCCTGAGCACCGGAATAATCAAATTCACAAGCTTGACCGATAACTATTGGGCCAGCGCCAATAATTAGAATACTTTTAATATCTGTTCGCTTAGCCATGTTATTGCTCCTGCTTATAAATTTTAATTAATTCAATAAAGTGATCGAAAAGTGGCGCAGCATCATGAGGCCCCGGACTTGCCTCTGGATGGCCCTGAAAACTAAATGCTGGTTTTTGATTGTGATGAATACCTTGTAACGAACCATCGAATAACGATTTATGTGTAGCTCGTAAATAATTAGGTAAGGTATTTTCATCGACAGCAAAACCATGATTTTGCGCTGTAATCATTACTCTATTATTTTCCAGATCTTTAACTGGATGGTTGCCACCATGGTGACCAAATTTCATTTTGATAGTTTTAGCACCACAGGCTAGCGCTAACAATTGGTGTCCCAAACAGATACCAAAAACAGGAATATCGGTAGTCAGAAACTGCTTAATCGCGTCAATAGCATAAGTACAAGGCGCCGGATCTCCTGGGCCATTTGATAAAAAGATACCATCCGGATTTAATGCCAGCACTTCATCTGCTGGCGTTTTAGCGGGAACAACAGTTAACTTACATCCACGCGCAACTAACATCCTTAAAATATTTTGTTTAACACCAAAGTCATAAGCAACAACATGGTAAGGTAGTTCACTTTCTGCTTTTGGGATTGGATGCTCTTGTTGAGTTGTCCATATACTGCTGGTCCATGTATAACTTTTACTGCACGTCACATCTTGAGCCAGATCTAAACCACTTAAACCCTTATAATCTACTGCCTGTTGTTTAGCATTTTCTACATTATCAAGTAAGGTCTGTTTATCATTTGCGGTAATAATCACGCCATGTTGTGCCCCTTTTTCACGTAAAATACGTGTTAAACGACGTGTATCAATATCTGCTATTGCAATCACATTATGTTTTTTTAAATAACTTGAAAGATCCATCTCGCTGCGATAATTACTTGCGATTAATGGTAAATCTCGAATAATCAATCCTTTTGCATAAACTTGCGTTGATTCGGCATCAGCACTATTGGTACCAACATTACCAATATGCGGATACGTTAATGTCACTATTTGTTCACAATATGAAGGATCAGTAAGAATTTCTTGATACCCTGTCATAGAAGTATTAAATACAACTTCACCAACAGTTTGGCCATCAGCACCAATTGATTTACCAATAAATTGTGAACCATCTTGTAAAATAAGGAGGGCATAAGTTTGCATGATTAAACGACCTTTTGATTAAATAATCAATAATTATGAATAAAAATTCAATTAATTGTTTTCTAAAGAGACAATATTTGGCCATTTTATTACAATTTTTTAAACAAAAAAAGCGATATTATAAAAAATAATTAAACAATAAAATCTAATTTTTTAGACTATTCCATAATTTAACACCAATATCACATAAATATGAGATGTTTAACTTGAAATTGCATAATTATTCAAATAAAATCTTAATAATTTTTTACGGCTATTAGGAGCTCTGTATGCACGGTTTTTATCAACGTCATTTTTTACGTTTACTTGACTTTACTCCAGCAGAAATCAATCAATTGATTAATCTAGCTATTGAATTAAAAAAGGCCAAAAAACAAGGTACCGAAAAACAACATTTAGTCGGTAAAAATATTGCGCTTATTTTTGAAAAAGACTCAACTCGCACTCGCTGTGCATTTGAAGTTGGCGCATTTGATCAAGGTGCACAAGTTACCTATTTAGGGCCAAGTGGCAGCCAAATCGGACACAAAGAATCAATTGCGGATACAGCTCGAGTATTAGGCAGAATGTATGATGGCATTGAATACCGTGGCTATGGGCAAGAAATTGTTGAAACCTTAGCTAAATATTCTGGTGTTCCGGTTTGGAATGGTTTAACCACTGAAGCACATCCAACTCAAATTTTAGCTGATTTTATGACCATGCAAGAACATATTGGTGAACGAGCATTAAGCAGTGTTAAATTTGCTTATTTAGGTGATGCCCGTAATAACATGGGTAACTCATTAATGGAAGGTGCTGCACTTATGGGCATGGAAATTCGTTTAGTGGCTCCTAAAGCTTGTCAGCCAGAAGCAGAATTGGTACAAAAATGCCAAGAAATAGCTAAAACGACTGGCGCAAAAATCATTTTAACGCAAGACGTTGCTGATGGTGTTAAAGATGTGGATTTTCTATATACCGATGTTTGGGTATCGATGGGCGAACCAAAAGAAGTTTGGGACGAAAGAGTCAAATTATTAACGCCATATCAAGTAAATCAAGATGTCATCAATTTAACTGGTAATCCAGAAGTCAAATTTATGCACTGTTTACCGGCGTTTCATGATATGAATACCACTGTTGGTAAACAAATGGCAGCTCAGTATGGTTTAAAAAATGGTTTAGAAGTCACTGATGAAGTCTTTGAATCTAAACATAGCATCGTTTTTGATGAAGCTGAAAACCGCTTGCATACGATTAAAGCTGTAATGGTTGCAACGTTAGCTAAAGACTAATAATATATTTGATTATCATCATTGCTTGCTTAACTTAGCTAAGCAACTTTTTGCCGACCTAATGTCGGCATAATTTTATCAAAAGATTTTTATCATAATGACTAAAAAACAGCGCAATAAAGATTTTAAAAAGTACCTTAAACTAACGAATCCCATTCATTTTTTAGCTGTTGGCTTAGGTAGTGGTTTATCGCCAATCATGCCGGGTACTATGGGATCATTAATGGCGATCCCATTATGGCTGTTATTCTACGGTTTAACGCCAACGTTATATTGGGTGTTTATTTTAGTAACCTTTATTTTTGGTTGTTTTGTTTGCCAAAAAACTTCAGATGATACTCATACTCATGATTCAGGCCATATTGTCTGGGATGAATTTGTCGGTATGTGGATGACTTTATTTTTTATTCCACAGATTTCGATTTTATGGGTAACGATTGCTTTTGTTGCATTTAGAATCTTTGATATGGCCAAACCTTGGCCAATCCGTTGGTTTGATAAACGCGTACCAGGTGGATTTGGCATTATGGTTGATGATGTGATCGCGGCAATCTTCTCATCATTATCGGTTTATCTTTTAACCTTTATCATTTAAAGATAAATCTATCTTTAAATGATAATTTCAATATGAAAATAAGGGTTACTTAGTATAGCAACCCTTAAAACATTTTTTGTGACCAACCTAACTTACTCGATAAATTATTAAAATAATCATAGTCTTTAGTATGGATTAAATTAAATTCATAATTGGAGCGACGGATTATCACATCTTGGGTTGGCCTAACCGGTAAAATAATTTGGCTATCACAAGCAATATTAAGATCCAAAGCGGTAGTTGGAAATTTAAGATGAATAGGATCATCACTCTTAATCACTAAAGGTCTAACAGCCAAAGAGTGTGGAAACATTGGCGTAATAATTAACGCATCTAAATGTGGTGCCAGTATTGGCCCGCCAGCCGATAGTGAATAAGCGGTCGAACCAGTCGGCGTGGCAATAATTAAACCATCAGCACGTTGTGAGAAGGCATTACGCTCATTGATATACACATCATAATCAATCATATGCGCAACAGTATTGGGGGTAACCACAATTTCGTTTACCGCAAAACCAGAATTAATCAATTGACCATCACTATAGATAGATACTTCTAGTAAAAATCGTGAATCTTCGTCATATTCACCTTTAATAACCGGTGTTAATTGTTCGATGACATGGTCGTGAGAAATATCAGTTAAAAAACCTAAATTACCTCGATTTACCCCAATTACTTTGATTTTATAGTGTGATAAGTGACGCGCGGAACGTAACATATTGCCATCACCCCCCACCACAATGGCTAAATCTGCTTGTTCACCAATAGTATCGAGAGATGCATAGACATTGCTAGGTAATTTAATATATTGAGCTAATCGATCTTCTACTAAAACTTCAATACCTAAGTTAACTAGCCAGTCATAAAGTACCTGATGAGTTTCTATCGCCTCTAATTTACGTGGAATCCCAACCAAACCAATACATTTAAATGGTCTACCCATAAAATATCCTTGTTCATTTTTGACTTAAGTATCATTATTTTTTAGTTATCAATTAAAAAACACGATATCATCTTATCGTTAAACTTGTAATAATAAAATTTGTCCCCATAATAACTGTTATTCATTAAGTTTTCGACTAAATTTGGAGTACCGTATGACAGAACAAGAGAACAATATGTCAGAAAATGAAACAAACATTGAAACCCCAGCTGAGCAAAGTACTGAAGAGCAAACCCCATCACAACCAAGTGTTGAAGATCAGTTAAAGGCTAAAGATGCTCGCATTAGCGAACTTGAACAAGCACTGCAACTTGCTAAGAAAAACGAGAGTGAAGCAATGATTCGTGCTCGTGCTGAAATCGATAATGTACGCAAACGTGTTGAACAAGATGTTGATAAAGCACGTAAATTTGCTCTTGAAAAATTCTCAAATGAACTTTTACCGGTGATTGATAATCTTGAACGGGCATTAGAATCTACCGATAAAAATAATCCTGAACATAAAGCAACGGTAGAAGGATTAGAGTTAACACTTAAATCATTTTTAGATACGGTCAAAAAATTTGGTATTGAAGTTATCAATACAGCTGATTCACAGCTAAATCCTGATCTGCATCAAGCAATTAGTATGGTTGAATCACCAGAACATCAATCAGGACAAATTGTTAATACTATTCAAAAAGGCTATACACTTAATGGCCGATTAATTCGACCAGCAATGGTAATTGTAGCTAAATAAAGTTAGGCTATATAGTAAAAAACCGCCAAAATAGCTGGCGGTTTTTTTATCGATTTTTCTGCTCCTCACGAGTCAGTTTTTTCATCTTTTGTTCAATACGTTGTCGCTTTAATGGCGAGAGATAATCAACAAACAGTTTGCCTTTTAAATGATCCATTTCATGCTGAATACAGATGGCTAACAATTCATCAGCATCGATTTCGTAAGGATTACCATTACGATCTAATGCTTTAATCTTGATTTTTTCCGATCTAGGCACAAATCCACGGCAATCAGGTATCGATAAGCATCCTTCTTCAATGCCTGTTTCACCCTCTTGACTAATCACTTCTGGATTAATAATCACATAAAGTTGGCTTTTATCTTCTGACACGTCAATTACAATAATTTGCTCATGCACATCAACTTGCGTTGAGGCAAGCCCAATGCCATGTTCAGCGTACATGGTTTCAACCATATTATCGATAATTTCTTGTAGCTCAGGTGTAAAATTAGAGACAGGCTTAGCGACTGTGCGAAGACGTTCGTCTGGGAAACGTAATACCGGTAAAATAGCCATAAATTCTTCGATCTACTCCTCAATTTGGTGTTTTCTCAATTTCGTATACATTGTAAACATTTATTATGCCCATGAATAGCCTTAGTTGGCTATTGGTAAAATATATCTAATCAATTCTAGATATGGCGCTAGCTAACGATGTATATAAAAGGACTGTAATGAGTAAATATGAATTTTTATTGCGAATTTCAATGCTTGGCCATAAAAGAATGAGGTATTTTGAGAAAATAGGACTATATTTTAGCGCCGGTCTACCTAATAAAATAAATAATGTACCATTATTATTGGAAAAGATAGGCGTTTGCAAAACACTTCAAAGTCGTTTTTTTGCCATTTCCTATCTTCATTTTGAACCCATCCTTGATTGGTTAGCTACCCCTAACCCAGTTAAACATTTGATTGCTTACTGTGATTCAGATTATCCAACATTACTTAAACAAATCAGTTCACCACCGTTATTGCTATTTGTTATGGGTAATAAACAACTATTACATTCACCACAAATTGCGATGGTGGGTAGCCGCGAATTTAGTGAATATGGCGCACAGTGGGGGCGCTATTTTGCTAGCGAATTAGCCATTAATGGTTTAACCGTTACTAGTGGACTCGCTCTCGGTTTAGATGCCATTTGTCATCGTGGTGCACTAGAAGTATCCGGCAATACCATTGCTGTATTAGGTAGCGGTTTAGCTGAAATTACACCACGCGCCAATCTAAGATTGGCAAATGATATTTTAGTTCAAAATGGAGCACTCATTTCAGAATTCTGCCCTTTTGAAAAAGCAAGGCCAGTATACTTTCCTCGTCGTAATCGAATTATTAGTGGATTGAGCTTAGGGACATTTGTAGTTGAAGCTTCTGAGCAAAGTGGTTCTCTTATTACCGCGCGTTATGCACTTGAGCAGAATCGTGATGTTTTTGCTTTGCCGGGTGATATTGATAATCCAAATAGCCATGGAAGCCATTATTTAATTCAACAAGGCGCTTATCTGGTTACCAAACCAACCGATATTTTAGAACATTATAGTGGCTTTTTATCATCACTTAATCGACAGAATAATCATGAAAACAAAGAGAGTCATACCGTTTTATATCCAGAAATTTTTGCTGTTATTCATCATCAGCCTATTGCTGTTGATACAATCGCTACGCTAGTTGATTTACCCATTCCTGAGTTAACCATTAAATTATTAGATATGGAAATAGCTGGCTTAATTATCACCGTCACTGGAGGCTATATTCGTAACCGCACGATATAAAGTTATCGGAAAAAATTGAGGAACGGGGTTTTTCAACATAAAAAACCGCTGTAAAAATACTGCGGTTTCTTAAAAAGAATAACTAAAAAGAATAACCAAGTTATTTATCGTCTACTTCAAGTGCAATTTCAGATAAGATAATGCCTGTATTATCGGCATAAACAAAATCACCCGAGAAGAAAGTTACACTGCCAAAATTGACACGAATATCAACTTCACCAACACCTTGATCTTCTGCCCCGACAGGAATTGCGGCTAGTGCTTGAATACCAATTTCAGCATCAGCAAGATAATCAACTTGGCGCACTGCACCATAAACAATAATACCTTCCCATTGGTTTTGTAGGGCAATATCAATTAATTCGGCATCTATCAATGCTCGACGCACCGAACCACCGCCATCAATAACCAATACTTTCCCTGCACCATTGGATTGTAACACTTCGTACAAAATACCGTTATCTTCAAAACATTTTACGGTGACAACTTGGCCGGAAAACGAAGCCACACCACCAAAGTTACTAAATATTGGTTCGACAACGTTCACATCTTCAGGGTAGTAATCGCAAAGAATTGATGTATCAAATTCCATGGTCGAGTCTCCTTTTACTGTAATATTTATTCGATTCTAGTATAACGCTAACATGAAATAAAACGATAAAAATTTGGAATAAACGTGAGCTAGCTCAAAATAATACCCAAACAATAAAGTAAATTAGTCAATAAAGCAAGTTTGACCATTTGTACTAATAGTGGCACAGCGTCTTTATTCGTATTAAATTTAAACACCATGTACATATGTTTGAGATACAACGGCAGTGTTAATAGAAAGATACCACTGCAGTAAGTGTGTAACTGTTGATAAGCAAATAAACCCAAAAAACATAATGATACAATTAACAAGACTAGCTGATAACAACAACCATAGGTTTTGCCAATCAGCACAATCAAAGTCCGTTTATGATGTTGTTTATCACTTTCATAATCACGCAAATTATTAATATTCAGCACTCCCACTGCCAACAAACCACTGGCTATTGCAGGAAAAACTATTGATGCCGATAAAGTTTTAGTCTGTAAATAATAACTGCCCATTACGCCAACTAAGCCGAAGAAGATTAACACCGATAGATCACCTAAGCCAATATAGCCATAAGGTTTTTTACCGATGGTATAAGTAATTGCCGCAATAATTGAAGATAAACCTAATAAGATAAAAATAAATAATTGATAACCGTTATTACAGGCTAACCAAAGTAGAGTCAAGCCTGAGCAAACACACAATATAATGGTGATGCAGATAGCTATTTTTAACTGATTAAGGGTGATTAGACCTAGCTGTAAACCACGTTGATGGCCGATTAAATTGTGCTTATCGCCACCCTTAACCGCATCACCATAATCGTTGGCTAAATTTGATAAAATTTGTAACAACGCTGCAGTAATCATTGCTAACAACATAATTATGAGATCAAAAGAATGTTGCCAATAAGCAAGCGCATTGCCCAACAAAATAGCTGAAAACGATAAAGCTAATGTTTTCGGACGTAAACTAATAATCCATGGATAACATTTATTGGCCATATAACTGTTTTTTTTGCTAAAAAATCAATCATTCATGATATCAGTAATTGATAGTATATTCATCCATTAGCACTAATTAATTGACGGTTTATTATCAATTTTTTGATTATTAGAATGCATAAATTTCTTTATTTTTCTGATATACCCTCTGATTTTACCCTCTCGTAATGCAGCAATAAAAAAGCCTAACGAACCATAAATTGCACCAAGAAATAGAATCATAAAGATATTAAATAAATTATCTGACAAATCTAGTCCCATCTGATTTACGCCAGCAATCATATTGGTTGCCCAAGTTGATGGTAACATCCGTGATACCGTTTGTACCCATAATGGCATGGCATCAAGTGGCCATATGGTTCCGGATAGATAAAAAACCGGTGTTGTCAAAAAAGCTAAAGTTAAGTAAATCATCTCGGTTCGATGTAAACATTCAGTCAGTAATTTACTTAAGCCTAATACGCCTAATAATAGCGGAAATGTCATCACCAAAATAGCTGGAATGCTAGCTAATTGCCGATAACCAAGCACCCATGGCCATAATCCAAATAGGACTAAAGACAAAAATAGCCATATCGGAATAAGACCACACAAGCTACCAAATATGACAATTTTTGGTGGTTTTCCTTGTGGCAGTGAATGCAAAGTTAGATTAGTTCGTGTTGTTGCTATTAAAAAGGTATGTTGCAATAACATAACTAACAAGCCTGGAAACGTTATCGCTGCAAAACTGATACCAGCATTATAAAGCGGCATAGTTTGCCCTTTAATTGGTGATAAGATGATATTAATTTGTGGATCAGAAAAACCACTATTCCGCATCACACGGGTATTATATTCGGTCAATATTTGTTGATATATTCCTCTAATATCCACCTGTATCAGACCATTTGCTAAACGGCTGGAGGCATCACCATAAGCAGGGATTGTTACATCTTCACCATTCAATAGTCGCTTTTCAAAATCCCGCGGAATGGTGAACACCGCAAATAACTTACGATTGTTAATATCATCATAGGCTTGCAATGAATTTTCATAAGTAAGCACATCAATTTTGGAACTGGTATTTAAAGAACGAATCAGACTTCGACTGGTGGTAGTATGATCTTGATCAACAATCGCAACCGGCAAATTGGTGATGGTACCATTCACATAGACTAAACTCATTAACGAGACAGATACTAATAGCAACAGCCACATTGGTCGCATTAGCATATAAAAAAACATTTTTACTGCTGAAGATAGAAATAGCTTAAGCATGCCAATATAGCCTCTTACTGTGAATGTAAACGTTTGACTAAACGTTTTCTTACCAATACTGTAATAATTATTGGATAGATCATTAAAATAGCGCAGGTTTTCAATACCGATATATAGCTAGAATGCCGTAAAAATAGATCGAATAATTTATTAAGCGCATAGGTTAAAGGTTCAAGGGACGAAATAAATCTCGCTATCCATGGCATTGACAATTCTGGCACAACCACCCCCGAATAAGTTAATGCCAATCCAACTAACACCCCAATATAGGTATAAGCATCTAATACATTTTTGGTAAACGAATAAAGTAAAATACCGATACTTTGTGCTGCAATTACATAAAAAAACACCACTAGCATCATGGCGAATGGAGAACCTGATACCCTAGCATCAGAAAATAACACTAACATTGCTATTTCAAACATTAACAACATAGTATACCAAATGGTATAAGGTGCTAATTTACCCAAAACAAACGGATAATTAGGCCGAGTTCGCTTAGGCAAGCGAGATAAAATATAAATAGTTGTTGTTACAACAAATAATTGTAATAAATGTACAACTGCAGAAAACTGCTGAAAGTACATTGAGTTACCACTGGCATTAAATAGCCCATCATAATTGAAATTAACTTGTGCAAGTTTCGGTACCGGCAAACCAATACTTGTTGCCATTGTGGTACGATATTGAGTGTTTAATGAGGCTATTAAACCTGAATAATCCATTATAGAATAGAGGCCAGCACTATAGTATAAAGCATTATAATAGAGCATCGGCGTTGGTTGACGCCCTGCTAACACATCAGCTTCAAAATTAGGCGGAATATACAAAATAGCGTAGATTTTTGCTTTTTCTAAATCGCGTTCTGCGCTCTTAAGCTGATTATCATAATTGAATAAATTTGCATGCGCACCAGCATTAAGATCGCGAACAATTTCACGAGATAAAGTACTTTTATCTTGATCGACATAGCCTACTGGCAGATCAAATAACACACCTCGGTAAAAGATACTACTGATGATCACAAAGATAATCAGCGGTAAAATCCACATTAACCAGTGGAAAGTAAAGCGCTTAAATATATCTGGGATTTCATCGTTAAATGCGTCTTTAAAGCGATGCCAGAAGTCTAAAATTAGTCGTCGATTTTCCATAATGTACTCATACCTGCACGTAAGCCTTCTACAGGTTTAGTTGGATAAAGTCTAATTTCAAACGTTTTTAAATCAAAATCACCCGTCGCTCGCGTTGCCCGTTTAGTCGCATAATCTCCCATTGGCGCAATAAAACGAATTTCAGCTTCAATTTCTTTATTACCAAGCGCAGGAACTTCCAGCTTAACACGATCACCTTTGTGAATATTAGGCATAATATTCTCACGCAGATTAAACACAAAATAAGCTTGCGGTAAGCGAATAACCGTTAATAGTGGACTATTAGGATTAAATAGCTCACCTACTTCAGCAGGAATTGAACCTACTTCACCATCTACTGGCGCTTTAACTTGCAAATCATCGTATTGGATCTGTAGTTGCTTAAGCTGCTCTTCAGCCTCTTTTAATTTCGCATTATAGATTTCTCGTTGTTCAATACGATCACCATTTTTGGCTTGATCTAAATTAGCTTGGGCAGACAACACTTGTTGATAAGCCGCATCGCGAGTTTTTAACGCACTATCTAATATTGATTGAGAGACAAAGCCTTTGGCCGAAATCGCTTTGTTACGATTGTATTCTCTTGATGCGTTATCGTAAGCAACTTTAGCTTGTTCAAGTAATGCTTCATAATAACGAATACTCTCTTCACGAGTACCATTTTGAGAAAGTTGCACTTGTGCTTGTGCTTGCTCTCTGGCTGCTTCAGCGGCTTTAACTTGCGCTAACAATTCAGGGCTATCGAGTGTAATTAAGATGTCATTTTGCTTAACATCATCACCTCGATTGACATGAATAGTCTGCACTCGCCCCTTTGCTTTTGAGGAAATGCTAACATTAGGTGCATCCACTTCACCTTGCAAAATTAGCTGGCTACTATGAGCACGAATTAAAATCGTCATTGAAATTAAAATAACAATCAATGCAATTACAATAAAAATTTTTTTATTCATAAATTTTTTGATTAACAAGTTCTAGATAAGGCCTAAACAACTAGGATAATTGTATGTAATAAAGAATTAGCATACTTCAATTACAAATATTATATCATGGGATATCGTGCTGAATTTAAACAATCAAAGCTATATTTTATGCTCAAATAACAATTAGAAGGAATTATTTACAACTATATTACAGATTATTCTATTTTACCCTTAAATAAATTTCAATAATTGTAAACCATCATTTTAATAGATTTTATTTATAAATGTTATCAGTCAAAAGAAATAGATAAAAACCTACTTATTTAGTATGATATTTTTTAATTGAAATAATAAGGCTTAAAATATGCAAAAAATAATTATTATTGGCGGTGGTGCTGGCGGTTTAGAGCTTGCTACCGACCTAGGCGATAAATTAGGCAAAACTGATAAAGCTCAAATTACCTTAATTGATAAAAACAGTTATCATTTATGGAAACCACTATTACATGAAGTAGCAACTGGTGTACTTGATGAGCAAGTTGATAATATTTATTATGCATCGCAAGGACAACAGCATAATTTCGAATTTACTCAAGGTACCTTCACCAACCTTGATCGCAACCAAAAGCAAATTAGCATTATCAATCATAACGATGAAACTGTTCTTGTTGATTATGATATTTTAGTTATTGCTATTGGTAGCACCTCTAATGACTTTGGTACCCCTGGTGTGAAAGAACATTGTATCTTCTTAGATGACCAAAATGCTGCTATTCGCTTACGTGAAACCTTAATTAATAAATTTACTGGTTTTTGTTCGATCATTGATGACGATCAATTTACAAAAGAAGATAAAATCCATATCGCTATCGTCGGCGGTGGTGCTACAGGTGTTGAATTAGCTTCAGAGCTACCTCATATGGTGGAGACGTTTGGTGCCTGTGGTCGGAATAAAATGTGTTCCGACCTGTTAAATGTTTCAGTCATTGAAGCAACCGATCGTATTTTACCGGCTTTACCAGAAAAAACCGCAGCAAGCATTACTAAAACACTTAAAAAACAAGGGATTCATGTATTAACCAATACTATGATTACTAAAGCGGAAAGCGATGGATTTTATCCGAAAGAAGGTGAAACAATTAAAGCCGATATGATGATTTGGACTGCTGGCGTTAAAGCGCCTGATTATTTAAAAGAGATCGCAGGTCTAGAATCAAGTCGATCAAATCAATTAGTGGTAAAATCAACATTGCAAACATCTCGTGATGAAAGTATTTTTGTTATTGGTGATTGCGCTTACGCAATGCAAGACAATGGTCATGCCTCACCACCTACCGCTCAAGCAGCTCATCAAATGGCAAAAATTTGCTATGAAAATATCGTTAGATTATTAAATAACCAATCATTAAAAACATTTAAATACACAGATAAAGGTACTGTGATTTCATTACATGATACCGCTGAAGGTGTAGTCAAATTAATTGGTAATAGTGAAATGGGGGTGAAAGGATTTTTCGCTTTAATGATCCATAAATTACTCTATCGCATGCATCAAGCAAGCTTACTTGGTATTTTTAAAACTATTCGTTTTGCAAGTGCCAGTAAATTTATGTATAAAACCAAATCAACGTCCATTTTTAGCAATCGCAATTAAGTACTCAATCACATCATTAACAGCTAATTAAAAAATTTTTAATTAGCTGTTTTTATATTATACTATTATCTTAATTGATTAAATTTTATAAATATTAGTTTATGCGTTATTTTTTCATTATTGGATTACTTTTCACTAGCTACACGGCTATCGCAGATTATCTACCTCAAGATGGAGATATCATTTTCCAATCTTCTCAATCAAACCAAAGTAAAGCCGTTGAGCAAGCAACCAAGTCACCTTATAGTCATATGGGTATCATTTTTACTAAAAATGGTAAACCTTATGTCTTTGAAGCGGCGAGTAAAGTAGTTTATACGCCATTAGATAAATGGATAAATCGCGGAAAAAATAAAAAATATGTAATTAAACGGTTAAAAGATCGCACTTTGTCAGCTAAAGAAATTACCAATTTAAAGCAAGTCGCCCACACATTTGAAAACAAGCCTTACGATATTTGGTTTGGATGGGATGATAACTATATTTATTGTTCGGAATTAGTTTGGAAAATTTATAATCGAGCACTTAAATTAAAAATTGGCCAATTACAAACGATTAAAGATTTTAATCTGTCATCACCAGTGGTTAAACAAAAACTAAAAGAACGTTATGGTAATAACATTCCATATAAAGAAACGGTGATCTCACCAGTTGCGATGTTTAATTCACCACTGCTTATCACAGTTGATAAGCGGGATTAAATTGACAATAATCTTTTTATTGGTGCAAAGCTTTTACGATACAGATGATTCACGCCATGTAGTTCAATGGCGTTTAAATGATCTTTAGTTGGGTAACCTTTATGTTTGGCTAGACCATATTGAGGGTATAACTTATCAAGCTCAACCATTTCACGATCACGCGTCACTTTGGCTAAAATCGATGCAGCACTAATTTCAGCCACTAACAGATCACCTTTAACCACAGCTTGAGTTTGAATACCAAAATTAGGACAACGATTACCATCAACTAACACATAATTTGGTTTAATGTTTAAGCCAGATACTGCTCGCTGCATCGCCAACATGGTAGCATGTAGAATATTGAGTTCATCAATCTCATCAACCGATGCCCTAGCTACACACCATGCTAATGCATTTTGTTTAATAACATCGAAGAGCGCTTCACGTTTTTTTTCTGACAATTTTTTCGAATCAGTTAATCCAACAATGGGGTTATTTGGATCTAAAATAACAGCAGCAGTAACAACATCGCCACAAAGTGGACCACGACCGACTTCATCAACACCAGCAATTAACGTTGCATCTGGATAAGTAAACTTTAACAACTATAGGAATCCTTTAATACATCTAACACCGCTTGCGCAGCTTGTTCATCAGCATTACAACGAATTTGTTTATGCAAAGCCAAAAATGTTGCTTTTAATTCGCTATTGTCACTTTTTAACAAGGGAATAATATGGTTAGCAATATTTTCTGGTGTACAATCATGCTGTAGTAATTCAGGAACAATTTCCTTACCAGCAAGAATATTCGGTAATGAAACATAAGGTGTTTTAATTAGTTTTTTGGCCAACCAAAAGGTGAAAGCTTTCATTTTATAGCCAACAACCATTGGACATTTAGCCAACATACACTCAAGTGCCACTGTTCCCGAAGCTAAAATTGCAGCATTACTGGCAATCATCGCTTCTCGAGCATGACCATCTAATAATTGCAGCTTAAGCTCTGGTGCAATCTCTGCTTTTATTTGTTCAAATTCTGCTCTTCTTTTGCCATTCACTAACGGAACTACAATATGCAAATCTGGAAATTTATCTCGTAACAATTGCGCTGCTTTTAAAAAAGGCTCTGATAATAACGTTACTTCAGCATGACGACTACCAGGCAATAAGGCTAAGCATTGACAATCAACAGGAATATTTAACTGTTGACGCATAGCAGTTTGATCGGGTTCGAGAGGAATATCATCGGCCATTTTATGACCAATAAATCGACAAGGTACATCAAATTTATCATAAAAGGCTTTTTCGAAAGGTAGAAAAGCTAAAATCAAATTAGTATTACGTTTAATCTTAAATACTCGCTTTTGCTTCCAAGCCCAAACAGAAGGACTGACATAATGAATCGTTTTAATACCCGTTTGTTTTAGCTTACCTTCTAAAGAGAGATTAAAATCCGGCGCATCAATACCAATAAATACATCGGGTTTGAGATCAATCAAACGTTTAGTAATATCACGACGAATAGCTAAAATACGCCGTAACCGACCTAATACTTCGACAATCCCCATTACAGATAGCTCTTCCATTTCATACCAAGCTTGGCAACCTTCAGCTTGCATTTGTGGACCAGCAATACCAACAAATTTAATATTAGGATGATGTTTTTTAAGGGCACGAATTAAACCGGCACCAAGAATATCGCCAGATGTTTCACCGGCGACCAGAGCAATAATTAACGGCTTATCTGTCATTAACGGATAATGCCACGGGTGGAACGAGCAAAAAAGTCAATAAACAGCTGCACTTCTGGGTGCTGTTTAGCTAGCGTTGCAATTTCAACTTTGGCGTCGTCAAGCGTTAACCCATTTCGATATAGAATTTTGTACGTGTTACGAATGGCTTGTAATGCTTCTTTGCTAAAGCCTCGACGTTTCAAGCCTTCATAATTGACGCCATGTGGTGTTGCATGATTTCCTTGTGCGATAACATAAGGAGGCACATCTTGGGCAACGCCAGAACAACCACCAACCATAACATGAGAGCCGATTACGCAAAATTGGTGTACTGCAGTCATACCACCAATAATCACATGATCATCTAACTGAACATGACCACCAAGCGTGGCATTATTAGCTAAAATACAACGATCACCGATGATACAATCATGCGCAACATGGGCATTAATCATCAATAAATTATCACTACCAATGCGGGTTAACTCACCACCTTGAACGGTACCACGATGAATCGTCACGCTTTCACGAATCATATTGCGATCACCAATTTCTGTGCGAGTTGGTTCGCCACGATATTTCAGATCTTGGTTAACTTCACCAATTGAAGCAAATTGATAGATTTGATTATTTTGACCAATTTTGGTGTGTCCGTTAACCACTACATGTGATTTTAAAAAGGTACCATCACCTATTTCTACATTTTCACCAATATAACAAAAAGGCCCGATTTTGACATTATCACCAATCTTTGCCCCCTTTTCTATTACTGAACTTGGGTGTATTTCCGTTGCCATAGCAATTCCTTAATACTTTTGGGATATTTCAAAATCAAAATTATTTACGAGCACACATCATCTCAGCTTCGCAAACTAATTTGCCATCAACTGTTGCAACACCATGGAATAATGCTATACCACGACGTTCTTTAATATATTCAACATCAAGCATAATTTGATCACCTGGTACCACAGGTCGTTTAAAGCGAGCTTTATCGATTGAAGCAAAATAATAAAGTTGACCTGGTGACAATTCTTCAATACTTTTAAATGCTAAAATTCCCGTTGCTTGCGCCATCGCTTCTAAAATCAATACGCCAGGGAAAATAGGTTTATTCGGGAAGTGACCTTGGAAGAATGGTTCATTTACAGTTACATTTTTAATGGCTTTTAATGTTTTACCTTTCTCATAACTTAGTACGCGATCAACCATCAAAAATGGATAACGGTGTGGTAGTAAACTGATAATTTCTTCAATATCAAGGGTATTAAGTTCGGTAGTCAAAATAGCTATCCTTATACATTATTTTCTATAAATTTTGGTTATTATAACTGAGGATACCACTTTCACTCAAGGAGTGATTTTAACCTCAGATTTTAAAAATTTTCAGGATTTAAAAATCAAATAAATGCAATAAATTATCTAAATGATATGTAAATACTATTTTATACTATACTAGATGATATATAATACGTTCAATATTTAGCTAAAAAGATGTTTAACTTGGAGAGTAGAATGAAATCATTTATTAAAATGACATTAGTAAGTAGTGCTATCGTATTAGCATTAGCTGGTTGTGATGACAAAAAGACCACTGAAGAAAACAAAGCACCAGCAACAACTACTGCAACGGCAAATAGTGCTGAAAATACTAATGCAACAGAAAGTAAAACTGAAGCAACTACTGCGCAAAACTCAGCAGATAAAGTGACTATTTCAACTGAGGCGCAAAAAGAAGCCTATGCATTAGGTTCTTCATTTGCTAGCTATATGAAATCAAATTTAAAACAAAATGAAATAACTGCCGATCAAGAATATCTAATTAGTGGTTTTAATGAAACTATGCGTGATGCTTCACAACTTAACAAAGATGAAGTTAAAAATATATTAGACGCATTTGGTAAACGAATTCAAGAAGAAAGTAAAGCTCGTTTTGAAAAACAAAAAACTGACAATACTGCTGCTGGTGAAAAATATCGCGATGATTTTGCTAAGCAAGAAGGTGTAATTACAACCAAATCTGGTTTAATGTATAAAATTCTTAATAAAGGAACCGGTCGTCACCCAACAGCAGAAGATACCGTTATCGTCCATTATGTTGGTACATTAACAGATGGTCGTACATTTGATAGCTCTTATGATCGTAACGAACCAGCAACTTTCCCACTCAGTGGCGTAATTAAAGGTTGGACAGAAGGGATCCAATTAGTTGGTGTTGGTGGTAAAATTAAATTAGTTGTACCACCTGAATTAGCATATGGTGACCAAAGTTTCCCAAGTCAAGGCGATAAAGCAAGTATTACTCCAGCATCAACTTTAGTTTTCGAAGTTGAACTACTTGGCATTGATAATGATAAGGAAGATATTCCAGCATCAGCTCCTACTGAAGCAGATCAAGCTAAATAACAACCAGCAACAAACTAATTTGATGAAACCATTAAGTTATACACTTGTTATTATGGGTCCCGCTTATGGGACCCAATCTGCTTATAGTGCCTATCAATTCGCTCAAACACTACTTGCAAGTAGCAATCATTCAATAGCTAACATATTTTTCTATGCTGACGGTGTTTATAATGCTAACTGTTATAGTGATCCAGCCAATGATGAATTTGATTTAGTTAAGGCTTGGCAAAGCTTAGCAAAACAATATTCGTTAAAACTGACTGTATGCGTAGCTGCCGCGCAAAGACGTGGTATCGGTATAAATAATCTTGCCGAACATTTTGAACTAACCGGTCTTGGCGAGTTGAGTGAAGCAGTAGCAAGTTCAGATCGAGTTCTACAATTTTAGATATAGGCAGATAACATGAAAAAAGTAGCAATCATTATTAGCTCAACACCGCATGGCAGTGCCAAAGGTCGAGAAGCATTAGATACCGCTTTAGCCCTTTCAACATTTAATCATGTATCAGTCTTTTTTATCGACGATGGTGTATTTCATCTATTAGCCAATCAACATCCAGAATTGATATTGATGCGAGATTATATTGCCACTTTTAATATGTTGGAACTTTATGACATTGAAGATGTTTATGTCAGTAAAGCTTCGCTGGATAAACGAAACTTAAACCAAACGCCTCTCAATATTGTAAACCAAGTAATTGATGAAAATCAGTTAACTCAACAATTAGCCAATCAAGATGTGGTTTTACGTTTCTAAGCCCACTAAAAAACCCCTCTCCTCAAAATTTTTATATAATCTTATCGATATTTTAGTTACCCAAAAAATAGATCAATCGTTTTTAAAACAATATAAAAATCCCCATGACTTTTATCATTACTGATTAAGTCACGGGGATAATTTTACTAAAAATTGCTAGATAAAATTTCGATTAAACGAGTTTTTTCAGTTGATCAGCAATCTTTTCAGCTTGTTGACCAACTACGATTTGTACACCTGTTTTACCTAATTTTATAACTGCCATTGCACCCAGTGCTTTAGCCGCTTGTTCATCAATTAGATCAGTATCATGAACATTCAAACGTAAACGAGTAATACATGAATCAATATTAGTTAAGTTTTCTTTACCACCAATAACCACTAAATATTGTTCAGCTAGTTTAGATAAATCACCACCTGCTGCATTTTCTTGTGTTAATGTTGCTTCAGTACCTACGGTTGCATTGTCAATATCATCATCTTCACGACCCGGCGTTTTAAGATTGAATTTCACAATTACAAAGCGGAATACGATATAGTAAACAAAGAAGAATACGATACCTTGTAGAATTAACATATACCAATGTACAGCTAATGGGTTTTGTGATTGTAACATCATATCAATGAAACCAGCACTGAATGCAAATCCTGATATCCACTGCATTGTTGCAGCAATAAATAGTGAGATGCCTGTTAAAACCGCATGGATTACATATAACACAGGTGCAACAAACATAAAGGCAAACTCTAGTGGTTCAGTTATACCAGTAAAGAAGGCCGCAAAAGCTGCTGCTAACATAATTGATGCAGTTTTATCTTTATTGCCCTTTTTAGCGGTATGATACATAGCCAGTGCAGCACCAGGTAAACCAAACATCATAATTGGGAAGAATCCGGCTTGATAACGACCAGTAACACCAATAATCGCTGTACCAGCTTTAATAGTTTTTTCTCCACCTAAAAAGTTAGGAATGTCATTAACATTAGCAACATCAAACCAAAATACTGAGTTTAACGCATGATGCAAACCAACAGGAATTAATAAACGGTTAAAGAAACCATAAATACCTGCACCAGCTGATCCCAAATCTTTGATTTGTTCACCAAATAAAGTTAAAACGCTAAATACCATTGGCCAGATAAAATACAAAATAACTGAAACAAAGAGCATTACAACAGATACAATAATTGGAACTAAACGTTTACCACTAAAAAAAGCTAACGTTTTATGTAATTCGATCGCATTAAATCGATTGTAAATTTCAGCAGAAATAATGCCTACTAAAATACCAATAAATTGATTATTAATTTTTGCATATGCAAGTGGCACTAGTTTTTCCCAATCAGGTTGTTTGGTACTAATCCCGTTGAAAAGGGCATACGAATTAGTTGATAAGAGTGTCGTAATGATTAAAAAGCCGACTAATCCAGATAACGCTGCAGCACCATCTTTGTCCTTAGACATACCATAAGCCACACCAATTGCAAACAATATCGCCATATTATCGATAATAGCAAGACCAGATTGCGTTAAAAATGTTGCAATAATGTTACCGGAGCCCCATGGCATACCGTTAATCCAATTTCCTATTCCTATAAGTATTGCAGCAGCGGGTAATACTGCCACCGGCACCATCAGCGCGCGTCCAATTCGTTGTAAATAAGCTAAAATTCCCATAGTTTTGCCTCGTATTATCATTCGGGAGTTACTTAAAAATAATAAAATCTCACATCATTAAGTAAAAGAAGTAAGTCAAATATATTTGACATTATATTATTTTACTTCGCAAATTAAATGTTTGTCTTTTGTGATTTATATCACGCTTTTTTTTTGCTTAATTAGTTAAATATAGTAAAATAACTACAACATTTTTTACTTTAAAAAAAAAGATTTATTCAATTATATCAGAAGAGATTATATTTTATGAGACTTATTCCTTTAAAAAATGCGCAAGAAGTTGGCGCCTGGGTTGCTCAGCGCATCGTAAACAAAATTAATCAATTTAATCCAACTGCAGATCGTCCTTTTTTACTAGGTTTACCAACGGGAAGCTCACCATTAGTAATGTATCAACAACTAATTAAACAGTACCAAGCGGGTAAAGTAAGTTTTAAACATGTGGTGACGTTTAATATGGACGAGTATGTCGGTATTCCTGAAGATCATCCACAAAGTTATCACACTTTTATGTATGAAAATTTCTTCAACCATATTGATATTGATAAAAACAACATCCATATACTAAATGGTAATGCTCCTGATATAGAAAAAGAATGCCAAGATTATGAAGAAAAAATCAAATCCTATGGCAAAATCAATATTTTCCTTGGTGGCGTGGGTCAAGATGGACATATTGCATTTAATGAACCTGGCTCTTCACTTTGTTCACGAACTCGTATCAAAACCTTAACTGAAGATACCATTATTGCTAATTCACGCTTTTTTGATAATGATATCAAACAAGTACCAAAACATGCATTAACTATTGGTGTTGCAACATTAATGGATGCCGAAGAGGTAATTTTATTAGTTTGTGGACACAACAAAAGTTTAGCATTGCAAGCAGCAGTAGAAGGAAGCGTTAACCATTTATGGACTGTTTCCGCATTACAAATGCATCCAAAATCAATTATTGTTTGTGATGAAACAAGCACTGACGATCTAAAAGTAAAAACATTAAAATATTTTAAACAAATGGAAGCAGATAATCTTCAAGTAACCATTTTATAAAGGATAACTCAATGTACGCATTAACCAATTGTCGTATTTACACCGGTTATGAAATTCTTGATAATCACGCAGTTATTATTGACGGTGATAAAATTGCAAAAATTTGTAAACAAGAACTATTACCAGCTGACATCACTATTAAAGATCTACAAGGTGCGAATGTTGCACCAGGCTTGATTGATATTCAAGTCAATGGCTGTGGTGGTGTGCAATTTAATGAAACACTTGATGCACTAAGTATTGAAACCTTAGAAGCTATGCAGGCAACTAACCTTAAGTATGGTTGTACTAGCTATTTACCAACCTTAATCACCTCAACTGATGAGTTTATGATCAAAGCAGTGAATGTGATGCGTGAATATTTAGCTAAGCACCCTAACCAAGCATTAGGTTTACATCTTGAAGGGCCTTATATTAATCCCGAGAAGAAAGGTATTCATAATATAAATTACATTCGTCAGCCTTCACAAGAGATGATTGACTTTCTTTGTGCAAACGCCGATGTAATTAAAATTATCACCCTAGCCCCAGAAAGAGTTGATGCTAAACATATTAAACAATTATGCGACGCCGGAATTCACGTTTCAGTTGGGCATTCTAACGGCCACTATGAAGATTGCCGTCGTGGTTTCAATGCGGGTATCCGCCTAGGTACGCATCTATTTAATGCTATGCCTTATATTACTGGCCGCGAACCGGGTGTTGTTGGCGCAATTTATGATGAACCAGAAGTATATGTTGGTATTATTGCAGATGGTCAACATGTAAGTTGGGCGAATATTCGTAATAGCCACAAAATTAAACAAGATCATTTAATTTTAATTACCGATGCGATGTTATTAGCTGGTTCTAATTTAACTTCAGGGGTATTTGCTGATAAAACTATCTATTACAAAGATGGCCGTTGTGTTGATGAAAATGGCACATTAGGTGGATCAGCATTAACCATGATTGAAGCAGTAAAAAATGCAGTAGAGTATGTTGGTATTGCTTTAGATGAAGCATTAAGAATGGCAACACTTTATCCAGCTAAAGCGATTGGTGTTGATAAACAACTTGGTACAATTAGTGAAAGTAAAATTGCCAATTTAGTTATTTTTGATCGTGATTTTTCAAATGTGAAAACTGTTGTTAATGGAGAGATGAGCCGTTAGAATGTGGAATAGTTAATGAAAATATTGAGATAAAATATGACCTTTAATTATCTACACCTAGTCGGTAATGCTGAACTAATCAAGCAATTAAATTATGCAATGATTTATCGCTTGATTGTTCAGCAAGCTCCCATATCACGTATTCAACTCGCCGAAATTAGTCAATTAGCACCAGCTAGTATCACCAAAATAACCCGCCAACTTCTTAAAAAAAATATGATAAAAGAAGTTGATGCCCAACAATCAACAGGGGGACGACCTGCGGTTTCAATACAAGCAAAATTTGGTTACTACCAGACAATTGCCATTCAGTTAAGCCGTTCGCATGTTACGATTGAACTTTATGATCTAGGAGCCAATAGCCTAGCACTTGAAGTTTATCCACTTACCACTTTTACTGAACAGTTAGCACAAGAATATTTAATTGCACTCATTAAACAGTTCATTGAAAAAAATAATAAAAAAATTAAACACCTTGTAGCCATTTCAGTAGTTCTTCCTGGTTTAATAGACTCGGTGCGAGGGATCATTCGTTATACGCCACATATTCAAGTTAAGGCATGGCCTTTAGCAGATGCATTACGTGATCAGTTTAATGTTTCGATTTTTATTGGTAATGATATTCAAAGTTTAGCATTAGCTGAGAGTTATTTTGGTTCAACTCAAGATGTCGATGATTCAATTTTAATTCGTGTGCATCGCGGTGTTGGTTCAGGGGTTATCATTAATCAACAATTACTCACTAACCATAACCAAACCGCTTGTGAAGTTGGACATATCCAAATTGATGCATTAGGTGAACGTTGCCATTGTGGAAATTTTGGCTGTTTAGAAAATCGAGTAGTTCACAAGGCCATTGAGGCACGAGCTAAACAGATGATAGAACAAGGTTATCCGACTAAATTAAGTTTAGATAACATAAATATCAGCAATATTTGCAAATATGCCAATCAAGGTGATGAGTTAGCGATTAAGTTAGTTAAGGATGCTGGTGAAAATCTAGGTAGAGCTGTCGCGATAATGGTGAATATTTTTAATCCACAACGGATTGTATTAGCTGGCGAATTAACTAAATCACCCGATGTATTATTAAATGCAGTAACTAGTGCGTTAAATGCCCAAAGTTTAGAAGAGTTAAGAAACAACCTAACTATCAATTGTTCAACACTTAATGACCGTTCAGCAATTGGTGCATTTGCCCTAGTACAACAAGCGTTATTTAACGGTTCACTGTTAATGACTTTATTAGAAACAATCTAATGACACAAGTATTGCTTCATAATAAAAAAGCCCATAAATGAAGTGCCCCCCAATAGTTGGACAACCAATTACTGGGGGTCTTTTTATGTCAAAATATAGTCGAGATTTAAAAATTATCATAGCTAATGAATTCTTATCAGGAGAATCATCGGAAATTCTTTCAAAAAAATATGCGATATCTGCTCGTCAGATTCGATATTGGTCCCAAGTGGTTGCGATTCATGGGGGTAACGCCTTTCAACCAACACCTCATTTACGTCATGCCGAAGCAAGATTACAAGCACTAAAATTAATGTGGACAAATAATTG